>NZ_PCZU01000179.1:1691-2130 GCF_002887785.1 Rhodococcus sp. ENV425 | reverse complement strand
GATGATCCTCGACGGCGGGCTGACCGACAGCTTCGACACCGCCGGCCCGCTGCTGGCCGCGTTGGGGTGGCTGGTCGGGCTCACCGCGGTGGCGGCCTGGTTGTTCCGCCGGGCCCCGGCAAGCACACCGCGGCCCGGCGCCGGGCTCTGAACCACCCGGCGGTCAGTAGCTGGCAACGGTGAGCAGCGCGACCGTGTCGGCGACGGCGTCGATCCGGTGCCGGGTGCGGGGCAGGGCGATCAGGTCCCCGCTGCGCCCGTCCCAGCTCGCCTGGTCGGCGACGACCCGCAACCGCCCGCGCAGGATGTACACCGTTGCCTCACCGGGACCGACGTGCTCGGCCGTGGACTGCCCGGCCTGCAACACCATCAGAGTCTGCCGCAGCACATGGTCGTGCCCACCGTAAACGGTTTCGGCACTTCGACCGCTGGATGCGGT
>NZ_PCZU01000179.1:0-1681 GCF_002887785.1 Rhodococcus sp. ENV425 | reverse complement strand
GGCATGCGCGGCCAGGTGCCGGGCGAGCGCGTCGAGCGAGAGCTTCCTCATCCCTGCCTCCGGGAGCCGGTGTGCTTGATGCCCTGCGACGGGGCGGCGCGCACGCCGGTGCGGGTGGGCAGGCGCACGGTGAATCGGGCGCCGGTTCCGGCTCCGCCGCTGGAGGCGGTCAGCGTACCGCCGTGGGCCTCGACCAGGGCGCGGGCGATGGTCAACCCGATGCCGCTGCCGCCCTCCCGGTAACGGCGAGCGGTGTCGGCGCGGTAGAACCGGTCGAACAGATGTCCCAGGTGTTCGGGGGCGATGCCCTCGCCGGTATCGGTGACGGTGATCTCGGCCCACCGGTCGCCGGCGTCGGCGGTGACGGTGACGGTGACGGTGCCCCCGGTCGGCGTGTGCCGCAGGGCGTTGTCGAGCAGATTGCCCAGCACCTGCCCGATCCGATCCGGGTCGGCCGTGACCGCCGCGGGGTGCTCGACGTCTTCGACAAGCGCAACGCCCTTGGCGGCGTAGCGGTCGGCGGCGACGCGGACGGCGGCGTCGACGAGGGAGCGGGTGTCGGTGCGCGCGGGCGTGACGGACAGCCGGCCTTCTTCGGCACGGGAGACGGCGCCCATGTCCTCGGCAAGCCGTCCGAGCCGGGCAGTGCTCGACCGTAGGACCGCGAGGGTCTCGGCGTCGGGAACCCGGATGCCGTCTTCGAGGGCCTCGATGTGGGCATCGAGTGTGGCCAGCGGGGTGCGCATCTCGTGCGCGAGATCCGAGAGCATGCGCCGCCGGGTGGTTTCCACCGAGTCCAGCCGATCGGCGAGCTTGTTGAATGTTTCGGCGAGCTGGTCGAACTCGTGGCCGAGACCGGGGCCGGGCAGACGCACGTCGTAGTGGCCGCCGGCGATCTCGGTGGCCGAGGTGGCCACGCCGGTGACCGAGCGCTGCACCCTGCGGGTGAAATACCAGCTCACCGCCAGCGCCATCAGCGCCGAGACCACCAGCGCGATGGCCAACGAGATGATCATCGCCGAAGTGAACGCCTCCTCGACGTGCGCCGCCTCGGTCGAGACGTGCTCGATACCGGCCTGCTGGAGGTGATTGTGGAACAGTCCCGGGGCGACGGCGGCGGCCACCAGCCAGGCGCTGATCGCGCCGCCGACGACGACGATCGCTTGCGCGGCCAGTAGTCGGCTGCCGAAGCCTGCACTGCGACGCCCGGACCTCCGTCCTGCGGCCGCGGGTGGGGTCGTCATTGCCCGGCTCCCATGCGGTATCCGACCCCACGCACGGTGCGGACGAACACCCCGCGGGTGGCGTCGTCACCGAGCTTGCGACGCAGATGCCCGATGTGCACGTCGACCAGGTGTTCGTCACCGACCCAGCTCGGCCCCCACACCGCGGTGATGAGCTGCGCCCGGGTGAACACGACGTTCGGGTGCGCCGACAGCGCAGCGAGGATGTCGAATTCGGTGCGGGTCAATGCGATCGGGACGCCGTCGACCCACACCTCGCGTCCGGCGGCATCGAGGGTCAATGATCCGAAGGTACGGCGGCCGGTGTCGGCGCCGGACGACGCAGACGCAATGCTGTCGCCGGTCGAGGGCCGGGGGCGACGCAGCATTGCCTGGATGCGGGCGATGAGTTCGCGGGGGCTGAAGGGTTTGGTCATGTAGTCGTCGGCGCCGACCGA
>NZ_PCZU01000178.1:86899-92979 GCF_002887785.1 Rhodococcus sp. ENV425 | reverse complement strand
CCCGGCCCGACGGCGCGGGTCCGGCGTCGGCGGGCGGCGCAAGACCCTCCGGACGTCGTCGCACCCGGCCGGAATGTGAGCTGCGATACCCGGAGTCGGCGATAGGACGTTCCCACGGAGCGCGACTGTCGGGCAGGCCCGACTCGTGCTCCTCACCCACCGATTCCCTCGCCTCTCCGCGGATGTTCCGCTCTCGTACGCATCCGCCACCACGGCGATTCCGTCATGATACTGGCGGCCTCGGTCCGGATCGAGCGTCCGCCGAGCACCGGTCCGGTTCGTCCGGCCCGCACAGCGGACCCTGCGGTCAGCCGCCCGAGTGCATGACGTCGGCGCCCGCCGGCACCATGCAGTCCTCCGGGTCGTCGAGCCAGCCGTCCGGCAGTGCGACGGTACCGGGGGAGCCCTGGCGCCCGCGCGGGCCCTCCGCGTCCTTCGGGAAGGGCACGGTCGGATCGAGCCGGCCGAGCAGGTCGTCCAGCTCGGCGAGACCGGACACGCGCGCCAGGGCGTTGCGCACATCGGATCCGGCCGGGAAGCCGCGCAGGTACCAGGCGATGTGCTTGCGAATCTCACGCATGCCGCGGTCCTCGCCGTGGTGGTCGGCGAGGAGTTCGGCGTGCCGGCGCATGATGGCCGCCACCTCGCCCAGGTTCGGCGGGGTGGGCATGGGGGTGCCGTTCAGTGCGGCGCTGAGTTCGGCGAACAGCCAGGGCCGGCCGAGGCATCCGCGTCCGACGACGACGCCGTCGCAGCCGGTCTGCTCCATCATCTTCTGGGCGTCCTCGGCGGCGAAGATGTCGCCGTTGCCCAGCACCGGCACGTCGGTGACGTGCTCCTTGAGGCGGGCGATCTCGTTCCAGTCGGCCTCACCCGAGTAACGCTGCGCGGCCGTGCGGGCGTGTAGCGCGACGGCGGCGGCGCCCTCGGCCGCCGCGATCCGGCCCGCGTCGAGGTGGGTGTGATGATCGGCGTCGATGCCGATGCGGAACTTCACGGTCACCGGGATGTCGGTGCCCTCGGTGGCGCGGACGGCGGCCGCGACGATGTTGCCGAACAGCCGCCGCTTGTACGGCAGCGCCGAGCCGCCGCCCTTGCGGGTGACCTTCGGCACGGGGCAGCCGAAGTTCATGTCGATGTGGTCGGCGAGGTTCTCGTCGACGATCATCTTCGCGGCCTGGTACGTGACGTCCGGGTCGACGGTGTACAGCTGCAACGACCGCGGCGTCTCGGTGGGACCGAACGTCGTCATGTGCATCGTGACGGGGTGGCGTTCCACGAGTGCCCGGGCGGTGACCATCTCGCACACGTACAGCCCCGACGTGCTCCCCGACCGCTCGAGTTCGAGTTCGCGGCACAGGGTGCGAAAGGCGACATTGGTGATTCCCGCCATCGGCGCGAGTACGACCGGGCTGTTCAACTCGAGCGAGCCGATGCGAAGGGGTGACATGAAAGAACCTCGAAGACGGCGTGAAGAAGAAGTGCGTGCAACTGTGCCCGGCACCGAATCCGGTACCGGGCACAGGATAGCTGTTCGGGGCCGCTGCTCCCGAATCACGGAACGGCCTGGATCAGGACGCGGCCTCGTTGCGCTCGCGGCGGGCGGCCTCGCGGGCGAGGGACCGATCGCGCATCTCCTCGAACTTCACCGCCTGCTTCTCGAGATCCTCGAGGAAGGTGCCGAGCTCGTCGAGGATGCGGGCGCCCTCGGCACCGAAGTCCTCACGCTCGAAGATGCGCCACTTGCGGAGCACCGGCATGACCACCTCGTCGAGGTGCTGACGCAGGTCGTAGATGCCGTGCTTGGCCATCAGCACGCCGTTGCGGCGGAAGTTGGGCATACCGGCGCCGGGCATCTGGAAGTTCTTCAACACGTCTGTGATCGCCGCGAGGGTCTGGTCCGGGGCGACGTCGAGGGCCGCTTCGCAGATGTTGCGGTAGAAGATCATGTGCAGGTTCTCGTCGGCGGCGATGCGCTGGAGCATCTTGTCGGCGATCGAGTCGTGGCACGCCCGGCCGGTGTTGCGGTGCGAGACGCGGGTGGCCAGCTCCTGGAAGGTGACGTACGACACCGAGTGCAGCATCCCGACCTCGTTGGGCGAGGCGAACCCGTTGGTCATGTGCTCCATGCGGGCGTTCTCGAGGGCGACGGGGTCGACACCGCGGGTGACGACGAGGTAGTCGCGCATCACGATGCCGTGGCGGTTCTCCTCGGCGGTCCAGCGGCCCACCCAGGTGCCCCAGGCGCCGTCGCGCGAGAAGCTCTCGGCGATCTCGCGGTGGTAGGACGGCAGGTTGTCCTCGGTGAGGAGATTGGTGATCATCGCGGCCTTGGCGACCTCGTCGAGCTTCGACTGCTCGGGCTCCCAGTCCACGCCACCCATGGCGGCGAAGTTGCGCCCCTCGTCCCAGGGCACGTAGTCGTGGGGGTGCCAGTCCTTGGCCATCGAAAGGTGGCGGTTGACGTTCGCCTCGGCGACGGGCTCCAGCTCGCGCAGAAGCTCCAGCTGAGTCAGAACTCGCGTCATTCCGTTTACCTCTCCATAACTGTGCGTGTCACGTACGAATTACAGCCTACGGCACCGTAGGTTCGGCACCCGTTTGTCTGTTACCTGTTCCAAGTTCGGCCGACCGGGGCCTACCCGCCGATGGGATCACTCACAGACGGCGACGTCGTTATCATACCGGGGCGCGAACGGCGTCCCGGGGCGACGCGCGGGGGCAATCCATATCCCGCCGTGACCTCAGCGCTTGCCGGCGCCGAGGAGTCCGCCGAGCAGCTCGCCCAGGCCACCCCCGTTGCCGCCGAGAACGCTGCCGAGCACTCCGCCGAGACCGCCGCCGCTTCCGGTGCCGTTCGTCGCGCTGCGCAGGAGCCCGCCCAGCAGCTCGCCCAGGCCGCCCTGGCCGCCGGAACTTCTGCCGACCTGCTCGGCCAGGTACGTCAGCACGATCGGGGCGAGGATGGGCAGCAGCCGTGCGACGAGGTCGTTGCCGCCCGCGCCGTCGGCTCGGCCCAGCGTCTGCACGACCCGGTCCTTGTGGTCGCCGAACACGTTCGCCACGATCCGGTCGCCGTCCGCGGTGTCCACGTCGGTCACGTCCACTCCACCGTCGAGCAGGGCCGGGTTCCGGTGCTGGTCGAGCGCGGACAGCAGGGACGAGGCGCCGTCCGGATGCCGTGTGTTCGCCTCGAGGCCGCCGACCAGCGTGGGCAGGGCGGCCCGCACCGCCGTCGCCGCCGTCTGCTCGTCCACGTCGAGCCGGCGGGCGATCTGGTCGACCGGAATCCGCGAGAGGAGATCGTCGAGGGAAGGCATGGGAACCGAGGGTAGCCACCGTGGTCGCCCGCTCCGGGATCCCGCGTCGGCGTTTCGGCTACGGGGACGCCCGCCGCCCCGCGATCACCGCGCACAGCAGGGCGACCCCCAACCCGCTGAGCAGTAGCACGAACCCCGTCTGGTTGGTCAGCGCGGTAGCGTGGTTGACCTGCACGTAGTCGCCGAACCGCTGATAGACCCGCACCGCGAAGGCGCCGGTCGCGACGAGGCCGATCACCACCCCGGCCCAGCCGGCCACCGCCGAGTCGAACAGGGCGGCCAGGAGCAGCAGCACGGCGGCGAGCACGAGCGGCGCCGCCAGTGTCTGATGGACGGTCAGGTCGGCTGCGCCGAGGGCGGAGACGTCGCCGGCCGCGATCCCGTCGCGCAACTCGGTCAGCGGGACGTCGGTCGGCCGGGTCCCGGCCAGCACCGGGAGAAACGAGCCGATCCCCAGGGCGACGGCGGACAGGAACAGACCCAGGTCCACGAAGCTGCGCACGCCACTCCCATCGATCGTCGGATCGGTTTTGTGAGCGACCACACCCTAACCGCAACTCGGGTGCGGCAGCAGCGCGGAACCGACGATTCGGGCGCCGTGTCGGGCTTGCGGGTACGTAATCTGAGGGGAGCGGCACACCCGGACCCGGAAGGGGAACAACGCAATGGTGGGCAACGAGACGGTGCAGCGGTCGGGGCTTCCGCCGTGGGCCAAGAAGTCCCTGTGGAGCGTCGGGGCCCTGCTCGCGCTGGTGGTCGCGTACTTCGTGCTGGCGGCATTCGTCCCCCGGTGGTGGGCGCAGCGTATCGCCGGGCTGGCCGATGCCGGCTTCGCCCGCGGGATAGCCTGGGGCCTGCTGTTCGGCCTCGTGTGCACGTTCGTGCCGTTGGCCCTGTTCGCCGCCGCATGGCGGATCAGGACGTGGCGCCGGCACCGCGTCCTGCAGGTGGTGTTCGCCGCCGCCGCCGTGGTGGTGGCGATCCCCAACCTGATGACGTTGAGCATCGTGCTGGGCAACGGGAACGCGGCCCATGCGGGGGAGCGGATCCTCGACGTCGACGCCCCCGGCTTCCGGGGCGCGACGCTTGTCGGTGCCGTCGTCGGCGTGATCGTGTTCCTGGTGTTCGCGGCCCTGAGTTACACGTACCGCAAACGCGGTCGCGACCTCGAGCGGGAGCGTGACGAGCGGGGCCGGCAGGAGCCGGAGCTACGAAGCGACCGGCCGGGCAAGGTGGCCGGCGCTCCGGAGTAACGGGCGACGACGAGCCGCCTCGTGCCGGGGCGCTCCCGTCCTTCCGGACGGACGAGGGTGTGGTGCCCCCACCAGGGCTCGAACCTGGGACCTGCGGATTAAAAGTCCGTAGCTCTACCAACTGAGCTATAGGGGCGTGGGCGCACAGTCTAGCTGCATCGCGCCGGACAACAGTATCGGACGCGCGGGCCGTTCGAAGGCTCGGGTGCGCACCCCCTGCGGCGCACCCGAGCCGCGCAAAAGCATACCACTTGGTGTGTTCTCTGCGAAGGCCGGAAAACGCCTGGTTGCGGGCGTGGGGGCCGGACGGCGGCTACAGTGGCGTCCGGGGGGGACTGCCGGTCACGTACGGAGGCACGAACCCCCCATGTCACGTCAGCAAGAGCGGGCGCGGCGCACACGCGCGGCGATCGTCGAATCCGCGGCGATCGAATTCGCCCGGCGCGGATACGGCGCCGCCTCGGTCAACGCGATTCTCGAGCACTCCGGGGCCACCAAGGGTGCGATGTACTTCCACTTCGATTCGAAGGAAGCGCTCGCCCGGGCGGTGCTCGCGGAGGGCCTCGAGCGCTACCGGGTGATCGCCGACCGGTGGCTGGACGCGCCGGGGCTCGATCCGTTCGAGCGGCTGTACGGCCTCGTCGGAGATCTCGCCGATGCCCTGCACGGCGACGTCATCATCCAGGCAGAGTTCAAGCTCGTGACCGAGCCCGAGTTCGACGCGGAGGCCAAACTGCGCGGCAGCTCGGTGTGGGGGAAGGCCGGTCACCGGCTCGCCGTCGAGGCGCAGGAAGCGGGGCTGTTCCGTGCCGGGGTCGACCTCGAACGGTTCCTGGGTGTGCTCAGTGCGTGCCTGGCCGGGCAGCGCTACTTCCACGACCTCACCGCGGAGGACGTCGACGTCCGGGCCCGGTTCGCGGAATGCCTGGACGTCTGCCTCGAGGCGACGGCTGCGCCGCAGTGGCTCGAGCGGCGGCGTGGGGCGCCGGAGTTGCGCCTCGAAGGCGAACAACCGGCGTGACCTGCTGATTTGTGAATCCGGAAACCCGTGTCCTAAGCTATCCAAGCTCCCAACGGAACGCGAACCCGTTGAGGGTGCGGGTCGGAGTAATCCGGCGGGCCCCCTTCGTCTAGCGGCCTAGGACGCCGCCCTTTCAAGGCGGTAGCGCGGGTTCGAATCCCGTAGGGGGTACGCTTGCGGAAGCAGTATCACCGCATGCAGTACGGTTTGACCACAAGTGAAGAGCATGGCCCTGTGGCGCAGTTGGTTAGCGCGCCGCCCTGTCACGGCGGAGGTCGCGGGTTCGAGTCCCGTCAGGGTCGCAGAGTTGGCAATTGGCATTCGGTTCGGGTGCCGTCCGGCCAGGTAGCTCAGTTGGTACGAGCGTCCGCCTGAAAAGCGGAAGGTCGCCGGTTCGATCCCGGCCCTGGCCACCACACAATTTCATACGGTAGACCCACCGCTCGGCGGTGGGTTTTCTGTGGAAACCCCTTCGGGGGTGCACAC
>NZ_PCZU01000178.1:57672-86871 GCF_002887785.1 Rhodococcus sp. ENV425 | reverse complement strand
GTCGCTTCACGGCGAAGGCCCGGTCCCGAAACGGACCGGGCCTTCGCCGTCCCGACCGGTTCAGCCGCGGGCCCGGAGTTCCCGGCGAAGAAGCTTGCCGGACACGGTCTTCGGGATCTCGTCGATGATCTCCACCAGCCGCGGGTACTTGTACGCCGCCATTCTCTCCCTGGCGAAGGCGATCAGTTCCTCCGCGGTGACCGAATGCCCCGGACGGAGGCTGACGAACGCCTTGACCGTCTCGCCGCGGTAGCTGTCCACCACCCCCACCACCGCGGCCTCGCGCACCGCTTCGTGCTCGTAGAGCACGTCCTCGACCTCTCTCGGCCAGACCTTGTACCCACCGGCGTTGATCTGGTCCTTCTTGCGGTCGACGATGTAGAACCAGCCGTCGGCGTCCATGTACCCGACGTCCCCGGTGTGGAGGGCACCCCCGGGCAGTGCGGTCGCGGTCTCCTCAGGCTTGTTCCAGTAGCCGGCGACCACCTGCGGGCCCGACGTGACGAGCTCGCCCACCGCACCGACGGGAAGGTCGTTGCCGTCCTCGTCGACGATCCGCACGACGGTGTCGAAGGTCGGGACTCCGACCGACAGGGCGCCGGACGCCTCGTCCACCGGAGCCCGGGTGCCGAACGGAACCGCATGCGAGGGGGAGGTGGTTTCGGTGAGGCCGTAGATGTTGTGGATGTACGTCCCGGAGAATCTCTCGAACGCCGCGACGGTGTTCGGTGGTATCGGCGCTCCGCCGGAGAAGATCTTGGTCAGCGTCTTCAGCGACTCCCCGCGGGCGCCGGGGGCGTTCATCAGCGCGATGAACACGGTGATCGAGCCGACCGTGAACGTCGCCCGCTCCACCGCCACCGTTTCGAGGGTCACGCCGGGGTCGAGCCGGTACATCAACACCAGCGGCGCACCTGTCAGCAGGGCGACAGCGATGTGCCCGACGAGCCCGGTGATGTGGAACAGCGGGGCGATTCCCAGCACGACGTCGTCCGCGCCGAGTCCCACCCATTCCCGGTAGGTGCGGGCGTTGAACACCACGTTGCGGTGAGTGGTCATCGCGCCCTTCGGTGGCCCGGTCGTACCGGACGTGTAGGTGAGGAACGCGATGTCGTCCGGGCCGAGAGTGTGCACGGGGACGGGCCGTCCCCGGAACTCGGCCAGGAGGGTCTGCAGGTCGAGGGTGTCGGGCAGATCGAGGCGTTCGATGCCGGAGAAGATCCGCTCGTCTCCGCGGGTCTGGTATTCGAGTTCGGACGTGGTGATCACGATCCGGACGGCGGTGCCGGCGACGACGTGCTGTGCGACGTCCCGGTACAGCCCCTGGAGTGCGACGAGCACGGTAGCCCCCGAGTCCAGGAGGATTTCGCCGAGCTCGCGTTCCTTGTTCATGGGGTTGACGGAGACCGGGATGCCGCCGGCCTTCCAGACACCGAGCTGCGCCACGACGAACTGCGGGACGTTCTGCAGGAACAGCGCCGCCCGCTCACCCGGGCGGAAGCCGTGGGCCGTCAGTGCGGCCGCGAACGCGTCGGACTGCTCGTCGAGTTCGCGGCGGGTCAGGCGCCCGTCGAAGTAGCGGATGATGTCCGCGTCCGGATCGTGAGCGACGGTGGCGCGGAACATCTCCAGCGCGTCGGTGTACTCCGGCTCGATGTGGATCGGCAGGCCGGGCGCGTAGCGCGCGAGCCAAGGCTTGCTGTCGTAGACGCCCGTGCGTGCGTCGCGGGGTCCGGCTGCGCTCATCGGATGACGACCGGATTGACCGGAGCGCCCGTGCCGCCCACGACCTTCAGTGGTGCCGCGGTGTACAGGAAGGTCCAGCGGTTGTCGGCGGCGCACGCGTCGGCGAGGTCCTCGAGCCAGGCGATCTCGGTGAGGGCCACACCGAGATTGCGCATGAGCGCGCAGTGCAGGGGCAGCGCCACGCCACTGGCCGGGTCGGTGGTCACCTCGTTGGCGATGGTGTCCGTGACCAGGTTGGGGATCTCCCGGTTCCGGAACCATTCGACCAGTTCGCGGCTGTAGGTCAGGCCGGGTTCGCAGAAGTCGGTGTAGAACTCGGTGGTGTCGTCGAGGCTGTACCAGTACTTCAGCCAGCCGGTCCGGATCACGAGGATGTCGTGCGGTTCGATGGTCACGCCCTGGGCGGCGGCGGCCGCCTCGAGGTCGTTGTGGTCGAAGGTCTCGCCGGCGCCGAGCCAGTCCTTGCCCCGGTGGCGCGCCATATCGATCAGGATCCCCCGGCCCACAACGCCCTTCTCGGCGATCGGCAGCACCGAGGCCTTGTCCATGCTGCCGACGGTGCTGCGCGCGTCGTATCCGTTCCAGAGTTTGCCGTCGTACCAGACGTGGCCGAGGGCGTCGTACTGGGTGGAGCCCTGCAGGAAGAGGGTGGCTGTGTCGTCGGCGTAGTGCAGTCCGCCGGGGAACTGCGGAGCGTCCTCGCCGTCCCACGACGATTCGTCGAGGGTGTTGCGGCGATCGATGCCGCTGCGGCTGGGCCACAGGGGATCGCCGGGGGCCTCCTTGCGGCCCATGTGGATCTGCAGGGTGAACACGTCGCCGGACTTGACCTCGCCGATTCCGCCGAGAACCTCCTTGGTGCCGAGGAAGTTCAGAGCTCCGAGCTCATCGTCGGCGCCCCAGCGTCCCCAGTTGCTGGGGGCGTCGTCGCCGAGCAGTTCGCGCATGGACGGGGCGTCGGACATACCGTCTCCTTTTCGGGTCGAGGTGCACTCGTCGCTCACCGAGCGTTCGTACGGTAAGCGTGCGCTTATGGTGTAGGTCACATCGCCGGGTGTCAACCCGCGGAGGACGAGGGCGCGCCGCCCGCTCGCAATGCGCACCGCAGGCCCGGTCCGGTGTCGTCCCGGCGGGTCTTCGACGGCGGAACGGCTCGCCACCCTGTACGTTCAGTTTGCACTGGACCTGGTGCGGTTCCGGCGCTGATCCGCAGGGCTGCGCCGGGTTGCACGTCGGACGAGAACATGTTCTAGAGTGAGTTCGATCTTCTGGACGGACCCGCTCCGGCGACACGACGAACGAGGTGATCTGTGCGAATAGCTCTGCTGTCGTACCGCAGCAAGCCGCACTGCGGTGGTCAGGGCGTGTACGTTCGACACCTCAGCCGCGAGCTCGCGGCGCTCGGCCACGACGTCGAGGTGTTCTCCGGCCAGCCGTACCCCGAGCTGGACGACGGGGTGACCCTGGTGAAGGTGCCCAGTCTCGACCTCTACCGCGAGGACGATCCGTTCCGCTTTCCGCACCCGCGCGAGATTCGCGACGCGATCGACCTCCTGGAGCTGGGCACGATGTGGACGGCGGGTTTTCCGGAGCCGCTGACCTTCAGCCTGCGCGCCGCCAGGCTGCTGCGGGCCCGGGCCGCCGAGTTCGACGTCGTGCACGACAATCAGTGCCTCGGCTACGGCCTGCTCCGCATCGCGGACGCGGGCCTGCCACTGGTCGCGACGATCCACCACCCGATCACCCGCGACCGGGAACTGGACCTCGCGAGCGCGCCGACGTTGCACCGCAAGCTCACCCTGCGCCGTTGGTACGGGTTCCTGCGCATGCAGGCCCGGGTGGCGCGGCGCATCCCCACCCTGCTCACCGTCTCGAAGTCCTCCGAGGACGACATCCGTACCGCCTTCGAGATCCCCGAGGGGCGGCTGCGCACGATCCCGCTGGGCGTCGACACCGAGGTCTTCGCCCCGCCGACGGCCGAGCGCGTGCCCGGCCGCATCGTGTGCGTGGCCAGCGCGGACGCGCCGCTCAAGGGCGTCGCCAACCTGCTCGAGGCGGTGGCGAAGCTGCGCACCGAACGGCGGGTCGAGCTGGTGCTCGTCACCCGGCTCGCGCCCGGCGGGGTCACCGAGAAGCTGATCGAGCAACTGGCCATCGGCGACGCGGTGCGCACCGTCTCCGGGATCGACGACCGCGAGCTGGCCGAGCTGCTCGGTTCGGCGCAGGTGGCTGTGGTCCCGTCGCTCTACGAGGGGTTCTCGCTGCCCGCGGTCGAGGCGATGGCCTGCGCCACCCCCTTGGTCGCGAGCCGCGCCGGCGCGATCCCCGAGGTGGTCGGCGACGCGGGCATCCTCGTGCCTCCGGGGGACAGCGAACAGCTGGCCGCGGCGCTGGCGCGGGTTCTCGACGATCCCGCCGAGCAGATCCGCCTCGGGTCGGTGGCACGGGCACGCGTGCTCGAGCGATTCAGCTGGGCGGCCGTGGCCGCCCGGACCGTCCGGGCCTACCAGGACACCGTGGCGGCGCAGGCAGGAAGGACGAACACCTGATGCTGACAGTCGATTTCGACCGGCTCGGGGTCAAGCCCGGCGACCGTGCCATCGACATCGGGGCGGGTGCGGGCCGGCACTCGTTCGAGCTCTACCGTCGGGGCGCCGACGTGGTGGCGTTCGACCGCAGCGCGGAGGACATGAAGGCCGTCGGCGACATGTTCGCGGCGATGGAACTCGAGGGCCAGGTTCCCGAGGGTGCCCTAGCCCGGGCCGAGGTGGGCGATGCCCTCGCCCTGCCCTACGACGACGAGACCTTCGACGTCGTGCTGATCTCCGAGGTGCTCGAGCACGTGCCCGAGGACGACCGTGCCATCGCCGAATTCGTGCGTGTGCTCAAGCCGGGCGGCGTCGCGGCCGTCACCGTGCCGCGGTGGCTGCCGGAGAAGATCTGCTGGGCGCTGTCCGACGCGTATCACGAGGTCGAGGGCGGGCACGTGCGGATCTACAAGGCCGACGAGCTCGCGGCCGAGCTGACCTCGGCAGGCCTGATGGTGCGCGGCCGGGAGCACGCGCACGCCCTGCACTCGCCGTACTGGTGGCTCAAATGCGCTGTGGGCGTCGACAACGACGACAACCCCCTGACGAAGGCGTATCACCGGCTCCTCGTGTGGGACCTGATGCAGGGGCCGTGGCTGACGCGCACCGCCGAGTCGTTGCTGAACCCGGTGCTCGGCAAGAGCGTCGTGTTCTACCTCGAGAAGCCGACGGTTCCCGTTGCCGGCCGCTGACTTCCGCCCCGGCGGGGCACGGCCGGCGGTTCCGGCCGTGCCGGGAGTGCTGTCCGAGGAACAGTGCCTGCACACCGCCCGCGCGATCGCCGACATGCAGGAGTCCTCCGGAGCGATCCCGTGGTTCCCCGGTGGTCACACGGATCCGTGGGACCACATCGAGTCCGCGATGGCTCTCACCGCCGCGGGGTTGCTCGAAGAGGCGGAGGCGGCCTTCGACTGGTCCCGTCGCACCCAGCGGCCGGACGGCTCGTGGCCCATGCAGTTCCGCGAGGATGCCGTCGAAAACCACGACGCCGACTCGAACTTCACCGCATACATCGCGGTGGGGGTGTGGCACCACTACCTCGTCACAGGCGACGTCGACCACGTGGAACGGCTGTGGCCGACGGTGCGGACGGCCCTCGACCATGTGCTCGAGTTGCAGGCGCCCGGCGGTGAGATCTACTGGGCACGAGGAGAACACGGCGCGGCCGACGAGGCCCTGCTGACGGGGTGCTCGAGCATCCACCACAGCCTGCAGTGCGGCCTGCGCCTCTCGGAGGTGGTCGGCGATCCCCACCCGGACTGGGAGGTCGCGTGGTATCGGCTCGGGCACGTGCTGCGCCGGCACCCGGAGGCGTTCGCGCCCAAACCGGAGTACTCGATGGACTGGTACTACCCGGTCCTCGGCGGCGCGGTGCGCGGTGCGCCGGCCCGGCAACGGATCCGGGAACGCTGGGACGATTTCGTGGTCGGAGGTCTCGGAATCCGCTGCGTCGACCATCGGCCGTGGGTGACGGGGGCCGAGACCTGCGAACTCGTGCTCGCGCTGGACGCGATCGGTGAGGCCACGATGGCCCGGGAACTGCTCGCGGCCATGCAGCATCTGCGCGATCCGGACGGGTCGTACTGGACCGGAATGGTTTTCACGGACGGTAAGCGCTGGCCCGTGGAGAAGAGCTCCTGGACCAGTGCCGCCGTGATCCTCGCCGCCGACGCGCTCTCACGCAGCACCGCGGGCAACGGTGTGTTCCGCGATGCCGCCGCACCCTCCGGATGGGTCGCGACCGAGAACTGCCACGAGGACTGCCGGGTGACGGTCTGAGCCGTCAGCCCGGCAGCACTCCGACGGTGCCACCGGTGCGTTCGAGCACCCGCAGCGACCCGGTCACCGACACCTCGGCGAACTCGCCGCTGCCGAGCGCGCGCAGGTAGACCTCGTACGGGGGTCGTCCGCCGTCCTTCGGGTCGGGGAACACGTCGTGGATGATCAGGGCCCCGCCGACACGCACCCAGGGAGCCCAGCCCGCGTAGTCCGCCTGCGCCGCCTCGCTGCTGTGACCGCCGTCGACGAACACGAACGCCGCCGGGGTCCGCCAGAACGCCGCGACCTGGCCCGACCGCCCCAGCACCGCGACGACGTGGGATTCGAGGTCCGCGTCGGCGAGGGTGTGGCGGAACCGGCCCACCGTGTCGAGCCGGCCGGTGTGCGCGTCGACGAGGGCCGGATCGTGGTACGCCCACCCGGGCTGGTGCTCCTCGGACCCGTGATGATGGTCGATCGTGACGATCGTGCCGCCGGTGGCCTTCGCGGCGGCACCGAGATAGACGGTCGAGCGCCCGCAGTAGGTGCCGATCTCGACACCGACACCGTCACCGAGGTAGCGCACCGCGGCGTCGTGCAGGGCCGTGCCCTCGTCGATCGGCATGAAACCCGGTGTCGCCTCGGCGAGTTCGATCATCTCCCGGGGCAGGGTGGTACGGGTCATGACGGCGGTCTCCGTTCGCTGCGGTCCGGTGGCGGGTGCTGAAGCGGCGTGTACTGACGAGCACATTACCCATCGCCGGTTCCGGTGCGGTACCCCGCGCACGGTGGGCGCCGGTCACGCGCCGTAACCGCCGTCGACGTCGAGTGTCTGCCCGGACACGAAATCCGCGCGGTCCGAGGCGAGGAACGCGACCGCCTCGGCGATGTCCTCGGCGTCGCCGAAGCGGCGCAGCGGAATGTTGTTCCGCGCGACCGACAGTGCGTGCTCGTCGAGATCGCCGGACCCGATCAGCCGGGCGGCCGTGCCGTCGGTGAGCATGCCCGGCCCCACCGCGTTCACGCGCACACCGAACCGTCCCTCCTCGGCCGCCAGGCCCCGCACGAGGGCCTCGATCGCACCCTTGGGCCCGGCCGACAGACCGTCCCGGACGGGGAACCGGCGGGTCGCGGCGGTGGTCACGGCGACGATGCTGCCCCGCGACTCCCGTAGCCGGGGCAGGGCGGGACGGACGAGGTTGAAGAACGCGCCCGCGTCGCCCACGAGCTGGTCGCGGAACTGCGCGGGCGTGACCCGGCTCAGGTGCAGCATCGGCACGTGCGGCCCCGCCGCGTAGACGAGAGTGTGCAGCGCACCGAAGGATTCGATCACCGCGTCCACGCCGCCGGCGGCCGCGGCACCGTCGCCCAGGTCCACCTGCAGCGACAGCACCTTCGCGCCGAGCGCGGACAGTTCGGTCGTCAGGGCTGCGGCGGCCGCCCCGCTGCGGCGGAACATGAACGCGACGTCGCTGCCGCGCTCGGCCAGCACCCGGCACACCGCTCGGCCGATCCCGCCGGTGCCGCCGGCCACGAGGGCCGCGCCCGGCCGGTCGGCGAAGTCCTGCACTCGTCACTCCCTGTGTTCTCGTGCCGCACGGTGAGCCGGTGGCAGGCTCACTTCGCCGCCTTGCGGCGCCCGGCGAGCACGCCGCCGATCATCGAGTCGAGCTTGGTGCCGAGCGGCCACCCCACGTAGTGGCACAGGAACAGGGCGATCTCCTTCAGCTGCTGTTCGTCGAGTTCCTCGTTGTGGAGGGCGGCGCCGACCTGGATCTCGGCCACGTCGATCAGTCCCTGTGCGGTGAGCGCACCGAGCAGCAGCAGCCGCCGGTCGCGGATACTGAGCCCGGGCCGGGACCAGATGTCGGCGAACAGGTGGTCCGCGGTGACGGCGAAGTGGTCGCCGGGCCCGTCCTGCATCTCCCAGCCGTACACCTTCGACATCATGTCCAGGCCGCGGCGGCGGCGATCGTCGGTCATATGCGTTCCTCTCGTCGGTTCCGGCTCGCGACGTCTCCGGTGCCGACGCCGAGTCCGGGTCCCAGGCCGGTCAGTGCCCGCGTGGCCAGGGGCAGGTCGACGCCGAGACGGGCGCCGAGGCCGAGGGCCAGCGACAGGTCCTTCTCGCCCAGGGCGCGGACGTGGTCGAGGATCGGGAACCAGAAGTCGTCCGGCGGGATCGGTGCGGTGGTGTCCCGGAGCATGATCGCCCCGGCGCCACCGGTGATCGCGTCGGTGTGGCGGACCACCTTCCCGAGCGCGGTGATGTCCAGCCCGGCCGCCTCGGCGAGGCGCTGCGCCTCCGCGGCCGCGGTGAACGACACGAAGTGCAGTAGATTCCGGGCCAGCTTCATCCGGGTGCCCGCGCCGACCGGACCGGCGTGCACGACGAGGTCGGCGAACCGCGAGAACGGCTCGCGTACCGCGTCGAACGCCGCGTCGGAGGCGCCGACCATCACCGCGAGCCGGCCCTGCTCGGCGCCGGGGGCCCCGCCGCTGACGGGCGCGTCGACCAGTTCGACGCCGCGGTCGGCGCATTCGGCGGCGAGCTCGACGGCGGTGGTGTCGGCGATGGTCGAGTGGACCGCGATCACCGTGCCGGGCCGGGCCGTGTCGAGCAGCCCGGCGACGACGGTGCGGACCTGCGCGTCGTCGACCACGGTGACGCAGACGACGTCGCAGTCGCGCGCCAGGTCGGCGGGGTCGCCGGCGGCCCGGGCGCCGGCCGCGGTGAACGGCTCGACGGCCTCGGGCCGGGCGTCGAGGACGGTGAGCCCACCCGGCCGGTCCAGCAGCCGCTTCGCCATCGGCGCGCCCATGTTGCCGAGGCCGATGTAGCCGAGCCTGGTCACGAGCGGATCACCTGGCCGCCGTCGACGTTGAAGATCTGCCCGGTGATCCAGTTCGCCTCGTCGGAGAGCAGGAACAGGCACATTCCCACCAGGTCCCCGGGCGTACCGATCCGCTTCAGCGGCAGTGTGGAGACCATGTCCGCCACCATGTTTCCCGGCGTGACGGTGCGGGTGGCCTCGGTGTCGATCGGACCCGGGGCGATCGCGTTGATGCGGATGTTCGAGCCGCCGAGTTCGACGGCCAGCTGCTGGGTCAGGCCGTTGACACCGACCTTGGCCAGGCCGTAGAAGCCGGAGTACACCCACGCGGCGGTCGAGGACTGGTTGACGACGGAACCGCCGCGGTCCGTCATGTGCGGCCACGCCGCGCGGGTGATGTTGAGCGCGCCGTCCATGTTCACGCTCATGAACTTCTTGTAGTAGTCCCACGGGACGGTGAGCAGCAGGTCGAGCTTCATGCCCCCGTAGATGGCGGCGTTGTTGACGACGTGGTCGATGCTGCCGAACGTCTCGACCGTGAAGGCGGCGAGCTCGGTGGCCGAGTCGGGATCGGAGACGTCGACGGTCTTGAAGACGGCGATGCCGCCGTCGGCGACGATCTGCTCGGCGACCTGCTCGCCGCGTTCGGTGTCGATGTCCGCGACGACGACGGAGGCGCCCTCGGCGGCAAGGGCTCTGGCGTACGCCTCGCCGATTCCCTGCGCCGATCCGGTGACGATCGCGGTGCGGTCGGCGAAGCGCGTTGTGCTGCGGGTCATGTTCGTCAGCCTCTCTGCTTCGCCGCCGGTTCGGCGACGAGCTTGGTCTCCAGGTATTCCTCGAATCCGGCCACACCCATCTCGCGGCCGATTCCGGACTGCTTGTAGCCGCCGAAGGGAGCGTCGGCGGCGTACCAGATGCCTCCGTTGACGCCCAGGGTGCCGGTGCGGACCCCCTCGACGACCCGGCGGACCCGGTCCTCGTCGGTGCCCCAGACGGCCCCGGACAGGCCGTAAGGGGAGTCGTTGGCGATGCGGATCGCCTCGTCGTCGCCGTCGTAGGGGAGGATCACGAGGACCGGCCCGAAGATCTCCTCCCGGGCGACGCGAGCGGTGTTGTCGACCCCGGCGATCAGCGTCGGTTCGAGGAAGAAGCCACGCCGGTGCTCGGCGGGACGGCCGCCGCCGACGACGATCGTCCCGCCCTCCTCGACGGCGAGCCGCAGGTAGCCCTCGACCCGTGCGCGCTGGTGCTCGGAGATCAGCGGACCGCACACCGTGCCGGGCTCGTTCGGGTCGCCGGGCCGGATGCCGCGCAGGGCGTCGGCGGTGACGCGGACCGCCTCGTCGTAGCGGTTCCGGGGGACGAGCAGACGGGTCGTGATGGCGCAGCCCTGCCCGGCGTGGGTACACACGGTGAAGGCGGCCATCGAGCATGCGGCTCCGAGGTCGGCGTCGTCGAGCACGATGAACGCCGACTTTCCGCCGAGTTCGAGGAACACCTTCTTCAGCGTCTCCGAGGCGGCGCGCATCACCGACCGTCCGGTGGCGGTGGAGCCGGTGAACGACACGAGGTCCACCCGCGGGTCGGTGGCGAGCAGGGCGCCGACGGCATGGTCGCTCGACGTCACGATGTTCACGACGCCCGGCGGGATGTCGGTTTCCTCGGCGAGGATCCGGCCCACGACCGCGGCGCACCACGGGGTGTCGGGCGCGGGCTTGAGCACCACCGTATTGCCGGCGGCGAGCGCGGGACCCAGCTTGGCGAAGTTGATCTGGTGCGGGAAGTTCCACGGTGTGATCGCCCCGACGACACCGACCGCCTCGCGGAGCACGTAGCGGTGGGTGGGGATGCCCATCGGCGCGGCATTGCCGAGATCCTGTTGCCACGGGTAGTTCTCGGCCAGGTCGGCGAAGTACCCGAGATCGTCGACGGGGCCCTCGAGATGGGCGGCGGAGGTGAGGAACCGGGGTGCGCCGACCTCGGCGATGGTGATCGCCCGCAGTTCCTCGATGTGGCCGCGCAGCGCATCGCGGAGCTGACGCAGGCAGCGGGCGCGGAAGGCGTGCTCGCGGGACCAGCCGGTGGTGTCGAAGGCGCGACGGGCCGCCTCGATCGCGGCGTCCATGTCGGCGGCGGTGCCGTCGGCGGCGGTGCCGAGCACCTCCGCGGTGGCCGGGTTCACGACCTCGAACGTGCCGCCGGAGCCGGGAACCAGCTTGCCGTCGACGAGCAGAGCCGAGCTGTCGCCGGGAATCAGGGACATCGGACGTTTCCGTTCTGGAGATTGGAAAGTGTCAGGTGTAGTAGGAGATTCGGATGCGCACATGGCGGGGACCGGTCGGTACGCGATGCTGACGCCTTCGCTGCGTGCTTCGGGTGCCCCTTGTCTGGACAGTTGTCTGGACTATAGTTCGGACAAGTGCGTGACGCAATGCCCCGCGTCGCCCGGCGAAGCGGCACGCGTGCGGAGGGGCCGGACGATGGGACTGGGCACGAGTCGGCGCACGGCACGACGGTCGGTCCCCGGCGTGGGTACGCCGCGGCCCCGAGCCTCGGCGGCTCCTCCGGGGCCGGCTCCCCACGGGGTCGAGTGATCGGCCCGGAGCGGGCGGGGAACGCCCGATCGCGCGGCGTCGATGGGGAGTGGTGGTCCCGCGGGGTCTACGGGCGGGCGAGTAGCGACGGCACGACGAACGCGTACAGCTTCGCCCGCAACCGGTCGAGCGAGCCCGCACTGGCGCCGAGCGCACTGATGTAGTTCATCTCGATCTCCGACAGCCATTCGTAGAGCAGGTCCAGATCGACATCGGCGCGAAGCTCTCCGGACTCCCGGGCCTCGAGCAGAATCGGCTCCCACAGTTCGCGGGTGAGTTGGACGGCACGGCCCGAGGTCGCGAGCAGGGTTGTGGCGAGTGTTGCCTCGGCGGGGGAAACGAGGAGATGGATCATCGGGTCGCGGAGGCCTCGGCGGATATTGGCGCACAGGCCCTCGACGATCCGTTCGCCGAATGTCGGGTGATTCCGGATGCGCACTCGCCACGGCTCCATGTTCATCCGTGCGCGGCGGACGATCGACGCCACAATGAGCGATTCGCGGTCCGAGAAGTAGCGGTAGACCGTCGCCCGGGACATGTTTGCAGCTCGCGCGACGTCGGCCATCGTGGTCTTCGTGATACCGAACTGTTCGAAGCATGATTCGGCGGCGACAAGGATCGCTGCGCCGACGTCCGTGGTCTCGGTGTCCGTCTTGTGTGCCACGCATGCACCATACCGCCGGGTAATCTGGATAAGACACTAGACGCCACATGTCTCATGTGCCACGCTGGGGTCATGCAGCGTGAAGACAAGATCGACCTCACTCGGCGCCTGATCGCGCACGTCGACAACAACAGCACCGACTACGCGGACGAGATGCTTCGTGTTCCGTTCTCCGTGTTCAACGACCCCGAACTGGCGAGCCTCGAACGTGACGCCGTGCGCCGATTTCCGCACATCGTGGCGCACATCGACGAGCTGAAGAAGACCGGCGACTTCGTCACCACCGAGCTCATCGGCACGCCGCTGCTGGTGATCAGGCAGTCCGACGGCAGCGTCAAGGCGTTCTCCAACGTGTGCCGGCACCGAGGTTCCAAGGTCGAATTCGAGGAATCGGGATGCAAGCGCCTCTTCAGTTGCCCCTACCACAACTGGGCGTACGGCCGTGACGGTGCGCTGCGGGGAATGCCTCACGCCGAAGGGTTCGACGGCCTGGATCGATCGCAGTACGGGCTGGTCGAGTTCCCGTGCGAGGTGCGGCACGGGCTCGTCTGGGTCGTGCCGACGGTCGGTGCCGAACTGGACATCGCGAGGGTGCTCGGTGAGAAGCACGACGCCGAGGTCGCCGACACCGGTATTGCCACGTCGTTCCAGGTCCGCAAGGAGACCTGGAAGCTCGACATGAACTGGAAGATCGCGGTCGACGGCGTGCAGGACTCCTACCATCTGTGCCAGCTGCACACCAAGACCGTGTGCAACTTCCTCGAGGGCAACATCACGGCCTTCGATCTCGTCGACAGATCGTGGCGAATCGTTGTGGCGCGCAAGGCGATCACGGAGGTTCGCGATGCGGATCCGGATTCCTTCGATGTCCGCGACTACTCGCTCGCGAACTACACGATCTATCCCGGCACGATGCTGGTCACCGAGCCGAATCACTTCGAGGTCTGGACCATCGTCCCCGACGTCGACGATCCCAACGTCTCGTACTGCACCATCCGGTTGCTGTCTCCGGCCGAACCCACGACTCCCCGGGAGAAGCGGGTACTCGAGAAGAACTGGGAACTCCTGATGGAGACTCTCCACGCGGAGGACTGGTTCGTCACGAAGACGATCACCGACAACGTCGCGCACGGCCAGGTGGACGAACTCGTCTACGGACGGAACGAACTGCCTGGGCAGGTCTTCCACAAGATGATCTCGGGCGATGCCGCTGCGATCGCGGAGGAGCGGCGGAAGAAGGCCGGCGTGACGACATGACCTCGCGTGAGTTGCTCGAATCGTCTCCCGCACCGGGTGTACTGCAACTGACGTTGAATCGTCCGGAGGTACACAACGCGATCTCGCTGTCGCTGCAACGGGCACTCGACGAGACGCTGACCCGTGCAGCGTGCGACGACGCCGTCCGGGTCGTGGTGGTCGCCGGGTCCGGTGAGCGCGCCTTCTCGGCAGGGTACGACCTGCAGGAACTCGCGGCACTGTCGTCGGACGCGAACCTGGAGGCGATGCTCGAGCGCGAGGAACTGCTCTGGCGGTATCTCGAATTCGCCAAGCCCACGATCGCGGCAGTTCAGGGCGTGTCGTACGGCGCCGGGACACTGCTCGCTGTCTGCTCCGACCTACGGGTCGGCGGATCGTCGACACAATTCACCGTGACTGCGGCGAAGTACGGTGGTGCGAACCTGACCTGGGTGCTCGACACCTTGATCGGGGCCGGACAGACGCGAGATCTGCTCATGACCTCGCGTGCCGTCGCCGGCGACGAGGCATATCGGATGGGCCTGCTCACCCGATACGCAGGTGACGGTGACGTTCTCGGGACCGCGCTGGAGGCCGCGGCGCAGATCGCAGCGCAACCACCCGAGGCGGTCCGGGAGATCAAATCGCTTCTGCTCGCCGGGCATGGTAAGGATCTGCGCAGCCGCTACGACCGCGAGAACGCGGTCGCACGCACCACGCTGCGCCCTCGCCCCATCGGCGACATGTTCACGGAATTCTTCGGTGCCCGTGCGGGAACCGACTGAAAGGGGCATCATGGACGTCTCGCTACGCCCGAACGCACCGATCGATATCTGGAATCCGGACTGGAACGATCCGTTCGATCCGACCGTCGAGGCCGGCGACGAGTTCGCCGAGCTGGTCGCCGCAGTCCGTGCGGTACAGGAGGCTTTCACGCGGTCGCGTCCCGACCCTGCCGCCGCGGCGGGTATCGCCGGGACACTGCGTTCTGTTGCACAGCGATTGGAAGAACTCGAGGTAGGCGAGGACGATCAGATCGCGGGACATCGCTGGGATCTGGCCGGTCGGGGACAGGCCCTGGCGCCGCCGCTGCACATCGACGCGGTGACGGAAACGACCGCTCGTGGGCGGGTCACGGTCGGGCGCTTCCATGCCGGTCGTTACGCGATGAACGGTGGTGTCACACCGCTGATCTTCGACGAGATCATGGCCCGGCTGGCCAATGATTCCGGACGTCCCTGGGCGCGTACGGCTTATCTGAACGTGAACTTCCGGGCGCCTGCCCCACTCGACGTCGAACTCCGTGTGGAGGCGGAGTACCTGCGACAGGACGGACGCAAGCGGTTCATGCGCGGAACCATGTACCACGGCGATGTGCTCGTCGCCGATGCGGACGGACTCTGGGTGGAACTGAAACCCGAACAGACGCTCAATATTTCCGAAGGAGGAGACGTATGAGTGGTTACTCGTTGCTCGAGGGCATGCGCATCCTCGAGGTCGCACAACTGGCGCCCGCATCGGTCGGTGGGCACCTTGCCGACCTGGGTGCCGAAGTCATCAAGATCGAATCAGGGCCGCTCGGCGATCCGGTGCGCATCGGCGGCAGCCGCGCGATCGGCGACCAGGACGGTCCGTCGTTCATGCATCTGAGGTGGAACCGGGGTAAGAAGAGCGTTGCACTCGACCTGCGATCCCCCGAAGGCGCGCAGGCTTTCCTCGATCTCGCCCGGACGTGTGACGCGGTCGTCGAGGGCATGCGCAGCGGTTACCTCGACTGGCTCGGTGTCGGCTACGACCAGCTGCGAGAGGTCAATCCGAAGATCGTCTTCTGCACGGTCTCGGGTATGGGATCCGATGGGCCCTACAGCCGGCTCGGGACCGGGGGTCCTGTGTTCGATGCGTACGCGGGGCTGCGCGACGTGCGCACACCGGAGGAACCGCCGACCGACGGGATCGCGGGGTCCACGACTGCGCCGATCGCGATGTACGCGCTGGGTGCCTACGGCGCGATGGGCCTGCTCGCAGCGGTACATCGTGCCGATCGCACCGGTCGCGGCTGCAAGCTCGAGGTGGCGGGCATCGACGTGGCCGCGTCGTGGATGCCGGACCTGGTCGATGCCGAACTCAACAAGGATCGATCCATCCATCGCCCCACGTGGCTGCCGGACGGACGGCTGCCCGATTGGCCGCGACTCGAGGCGTACCGCACGAAGGACGACGAGGCCGTGCTGTTCGGCTCGCACGTCGACAAGTTCTGGCGCAACTTCTGCATGGCCGTCGACCGGCCGGATCTGCTCGAGATCGATCTGGCAGGTACCGATCCGGAAGCGCCGGCGCGCGCCGACCGTGTATACCGCGAGCTTCGCGAGATCTTCCTGCAGCGCACCCGCGACGAGTGGGTCGCGCTGTTCCTCGCGCACGACATCGCGGGTGGACCGGTGAACAGCGTCCGGGACATGATCGCCGATCCACACTTCGCCGGTCGCGCGAACACGTACCGCGTCGAGTACGAGGGAGTGGGTGAGCTCGAATTCGTGGTGAGCCCGGTCCGGGTGCAGGATGAGAAGTTCGCGCCGTCGCTACCGCCGGAGCTCGGGGCGGACACAGCGGAAGTCCTCCGAAAAGTGTTAACACGCAGTGTATCCGACCATTCCGACGCGATGGAACCGATCTCGCGCGGGTAGGGGCGGCAAGGTCGGAATCCCCGCAATCGGGTGTGCGAATTCGATGCCGCATTCTGTTGTGCCAACTATCTACAGATGTTAGATTAACTGCGACCTCGGTGACGGCGATCACACACCGCCTCGGTGGGTGATCCGGCCCGACGGTCGCGCAGCAACTCCAGACGCGCCGCCCGACGGAGGCGCGTCCGAATCGGGTGGACGGGCCCGGCGCGGGCCGCACCCCCACCGCCGTGAGCGAGAGCGGGGCACGCCGCCACGGCGAGCATGAGGAGACGACAATGAATCTGACCGATCTGGTTCGATACTGGGGCAAGACTCGTCCCGCCCAGCAGGCGATCGTGTTCGGCAACACCTCCCAGACGTGGTCCGAGGTGGACGCAGTCACCGACGCGCTGGCCCGTGGCCTCGCCGCCCGGGGCGTTCGTAAGGGTGACCGCGTCGGGGTGATGATGCTCAATCGACCGGAACTGGCGCACGTCATCCTCGCCACACTCAAGCTCGGTGCGATCAGCGTCCCGCTCAACTTCCGACTGCTCGGCAAGGAACTGGCTCCGATGCTCGTGGATTCGGCGCCGCGGGTCGTGATCGTGGAGAAC
Organism: Rhodococcus sp. ENV425; assembly: GCF_002887785.1. NCBI lineage: Bacteria > Bacillati > Actinomycetota > Actinomycetes > Mycobacteriales > Nocardiaceae > Rhodococcus > Rhodococcus sp. ENV425. The sequence continues at coordinate 70,168 of NZ_PCZU01000178.1, read as the reverse complement.
GAGCTGGCTCCGTTGCTCGAGGAGGCAGCGGCCGAAACCGAGTTCGAGATCTTCGCGATCGGGGGAAGCGACCACCGTGCATACGAGACGCTGCTCGACCCCGGAAACGTGCCGGACGTTCACATCGAGGCGTCCGATCCGGCATTCATCTGCTACACCTCGGGCACCACGGGTATACAGAAGGGTGCGCTCGTCACACATCGCAGCGCACTCGCGCCCGGTATCGCGCAGGTGCTCAGCCACGGCATTTCCCGCCGCGACCGCGTGATGTGCTCGGCGCCCCTCGTCTACACCGGCTCGGTCCTGTCGATCTTCATGCAGCTCGTGGTGTTGCCGGGATCGACGATGGTGCTGCTGCGCGAGTTCGATCCGGCGATCGCCCTGGACACGTTCGAGCGTGAGCAGGTCACCGCGACCACAACAGTGCCGGTGATCTGGGAGCGCATGGCCCAGCTCCCGGACTTCGGAACCCGCAAGCTCGCGAAGTTCACGTTCGCCGGCGCCGGTGGCGCACCCGTGAGCCTGGACCTGCTCGACTTCTACAACAGCCGCGGCGTGCCGCTCACCCAGGCATACGGACTGACCGAGGCCTCGGGAATGGTCTCGACGCTGTACTACGAGGACGCTCGTACCCGGCCGGGCTTCGCCGGCCTGGCCCTGGCCGGCACCCAGGTGCGCATCGGCAGCATCGCCGGTGGCTTCGCCGCACCGAACGAGGTCGGCGAGATTCTGGTGCGCGGCGAGCACGTCATGCGGGAGTACTGGAACAAGCCCGAGGCGACGGCGGACACGCTTGTCGACGGCTGGTTGCGCACCGGCGATCTGGGCCTGCAGGACGAAGGCGGCTTCCTCAAGGTCGTCGACCGCCGCAAGGACATGCTCATCTCCGGTGGACTCAACGTATACCCGGCCGAGATCGAGAAGGCGCTGCACGGCATCGACGGCTTGGTCGACCTCGCGGTGATCGGCGTCAAGGACGACCGATGGGGTGAGGTCCCGATGGTGGTGTTCCACAGTCAACGGCCGGCGGACGACATCGTCACCGACATCGCGTGCGTCGCGAGCGGGAACCTGGCCAGATTCAAGCGCCCCGCGGTGGCGCTCGCGCTCGACGAACCGCTGCCGCGCACCTTCTCGGGCAAGCTTGCGAAGGCTGTTCTCCGAGAGCGCTTTCAGACGCCGCCGGCCCATGCGATCCCGGTACCCCGAGAGGCGCAGTCGGCGGATGCCGCGACGTCCCGGTCCTGAGGTTCATTTCCCCTTCTCCGAGAGGACACGCACCGTGAGCAGTACCCGCGATGTGGACATCACCAAGATCATCGACGACTCGCCCCTGTCATCCCTGCAGAAGCGTGTCCTCGCCCTGTGCCTCGGTCTCGCGATCCTCGATGGCATCGACGCACAACTCATCGGGTTCGTCATTCCTGCCATGTCGGCGGACTGGGGACTGTCGCCCGCGTCCTTCGGCTTCGCGCTCGCGCTGAGTACCGGCGCGATGGTCGTGGGCAGCCTGCTCTTCGGGCCGCTGGCCGACCGCTACGGCCGCCGCAGGATCATCATGGTGTGCACTGTCATCTTCGCGGTGTTCACGCTCGCCACCGCGCTGGTGACCTCCATGACGGCGCTGATCGTGCTGCGCGTGATCGCGGGTCTCGGCCTCGGCGGTGTGACACCGAATCTCATTGCGATGGTGAGCGAATACAGTCCTGCCCGGATGAGGGCGACGATGGTGACCGTGACGGTCGCGGGCATGTCGCTGGGTGGCTTCGTCGGTGGTTTCGCGGCCGCGTTCCTCATCCCGAAGTTCGGGTGGCAGGCGCTGTTCGTCGTCGGTGGCGTGTTACCGCTGATCTTGATGGCTGTGGCGATGCGGTGGCTGCCGGAATCCGTGAAGTTCCTCGTTGCCCGAGGCCGCAACGAGGAGGCCGCGCACATCGTCGACGAGATCGCGCCCCACGCACGCGTCACCGCCACGGCCAGGTTCGTGCAGGACACGTCGACCGTGACAAAGTCGCCGGTGAGCGTCCTGTTCCAGGGCGGCCGCGCGGTCGACACGGTCCTGTTGTGGGGCGTGTTCGTCATCAACTTCCTGGTCATCTATTTTCTGCTCAGCTGGATGCCGACGCTGTTCGGCGAAGGCGGTCGGAGTGCATCGACCGCGTTGCTCGCCGCGTCGCTGTTCAACCTCGGCGGGATGACGGGTGCGCTGACATTCGGCCGGATCACCGACCGGATCGGCAACGGCTTCGTCGTGGTGATGGCGGGCTACACGCTCGGAGCCGTGTTCACTGCGCTGGTCGCAATGCTTCTCGGCAGCGGATGGTTGCTGCTGCTGGCGGTCTTCTTCGTCGGATTCGGCATGTCCGGTAGCTCGGCCGGCATCATCGCGATCGCAGCCACGGTGTATCCGGTTGCGGTCCGCGCGACGGGTGTCGCCTGGGCAATGGGCATCGGGCGAATCGGCTCGATCGCGGGTCCGGCGGTCGGCGCGCTTCTGATCGCGGCGGGGTTGGGTGCGCAGAGCATCTTCCTCCTCACGATCGTGCCGACGCTGCTCGCTGTCGTGACTCTCGGGGTCATGTCCATCCGGAATCGCCGAGCGCAGAGCAACCGCCGTTCCGAGACCGCTACGACACCCCACACCATGGCTGCAGCCGAATAGCCCTACGCGGTTGACGGTTATTCACCGCATGGAGTTCTGCTGGTGAATAACCGTTTGCCGTTCGTGGCCGCTGCAACAGGCTCATGTTGTGCCATTTACCTACAGATGTTAGATTGCGATGACGTCGGTGACGATCATCACATCCTGCAGAGCCCATCGCCTCTGCCGAACAGCGGACGGAGCGGACAGTGCCGGTGAAGTTGTCCTATTGCCGCCTGTGCCCCGCCTCGTGCGGGGTGCGGGTGGAGGTCGACGGCGATCGGATCCTCGGCATCGTCGGCGACGGACTGCACCCGTTGTCGGGCGGCTACTCGTGTCCGAAAGGACGTCGTGGTGGCGACTTCCATCAGGGGCCGGATCGGCTCACCACCTCGATGCGCCGCACCCCCGGCGGCAACTTCGAGCCCATCCCGGTGGAGGTGGCGATCGCGGAGATTGCCGAGCGCCTCGAAGCGATCACGGGGGAGCACGGTCCGGACGCACTGGCATTGTTCATGGGAACCCAGCAGAACTTCGCGGCGCTGACCGGCCCGATGGCGCGGGCGTGGTTCCGCACCACCGGATCCCGGAAACTGTTCTCGACCATGACGATCGATCAGTCCGCCAAGTGGATCGTGCAGTCGCGGATGGGGGAGTATCTCGGCGGGCGCCAGCGCTTCGACACCGCGGACGTGTGGCTGCTGGCCGGCACGAACCCGATGGTGTCGCTCAACGGCGGTGACGGGGACGGCGCGATCACCCAGAACCCGTCCGTGACGATCCGCAGGGCGCGCGAGCGAGGGCTGAAGCTCATCGTCGTCGATCCTCGGCGCACCGAAACTGCGGTTCGTGCGGACCTGCACCTGCAGCTCCGCCCCGGCACCGATGCCGCACTGTTCGCAGGACTGCTGCACGTGATCCTGTCCGAGGGTTGTCACGATCACGGGTTCTGCGAGCGCTTCGCAGACGGCCTCGAGGAGCTCGGCGCGGCGGTCGCACCGGCGACACCGGCGCACACCGAAGCGGTGACGGGCGTGCCGGCCGCCGATGTCATCCGCGCGGCCCGGATGTTCGCGGCGGGGCGGCGGGGCATGGCGACAACGGGCACCGGGGTGTGCATGGGCCCGCATTCCAATGTCGCCGAACACCTGGCCGCGTGCCTGAACGTCGTCTGCGGTCGGTACCTCCGCGAAGGCGAGGTGACACCCAACCGGAACGTTCTCGCACGGACGACCCCGTTGAAGGCGGAGGTTCGTCCGCCGTACCGGACCTGGGAATCCGGGTTCCGCAGCCGCATCGGCGGGATCGGCACGATGAACGGCGAGCTGCCGTCGGGCATTCTTGCCGACGAGATCCTCGAGCCGGGCGCCGACCGGGTGCGGGCACTGGTGGTCTCGGGCGGGAACCCGGCGCGGGCCCTGCCGGACCGGGAGAAGGCCGAACGTGCACTGAGCGAGCTGGAGCTCTTGGTGTGCGTCGACACGCGAATGTCCGACACCGCCCGGCTGGCCGACTATGTGATCGCGCCGACGATGGCGTACGAGCGACCCGACCACACCTTGCTGATGGAGTTCTTCTTCGCCCGGCCCTTCGCGCAATACACACCACGACTCGTGGCTCCGCCCGCAGGCGTGATCGAGGACTGGGAGTTCTTCTTCCGCCTTGCCTCTGCGGCCGGGCACACGGTGAAGTTCGCCGGGCGGGTGCTCGATCCGGACGTGCCGCCCACCTCGGACGAAATGCTCGCGATGTTCGCAGAACGCGGGCGCGTTTCCATGGACGAAGTGATGTCGGCACGACGCGGCACGCTCGCGCCTCCGGAGGAGAAGGTGGTCGGTCCGCCCGCAGAAGGAGCGTCCGAACATCGCCTCGCCCTGTGCCCGGACGATGTGAGCGCAGAAATCGCTGCTGCACTGGGTGAGTCGACGCCACAACGCGGGCTCACCATGCGGCTGACGGTGCGCCGCATGCGGGAGCTGATGAATTCGGTGGGCCGGGATGTCAGCGGGCTCGCACGCTTCGGCTACAACCCCGCACACGTGAATCCGCAGGACCTGCGGCAGCTCGGCATCGAACACGGCGACATCGTGCGCATCCGCTCGGCCCACGGCCGCATCCGGGCTGTCGCACACACCGACCCCACCGTCCGACAGGGCACGGTCTCGATGACCCACTGCTGGGGTGCGTCCGACGCCGACGCGGACCCCCGCGGAGTCGGCAGCAATGTCAACGACCTGACCGGCTACGACCGAGTCCAGAACATCAACGCGATGCCGGTGATGACTGCGGTGCCGGTGGCCGTCGAATCGGAGGTCCCCGCCGGTGCTCACTGACACTTCCGCCACGACGGTAGGCGCACGCATCTGTCCGCTGTGCGAAGCGACGTGCGGTCTGCTCTTCGAACTCGGCGGACGCACGGTGACGTCGGTGAGGCCGAACCCCGACGACGTGTTCACCGCAGGGCACAGTTGCGCGAAGGGGCTGGGCCTCGGGCAACTGGAGAACGACCCCGACGTCATCCGCACTCCGTTGATCCGCGACGGGGACGATTTCCGTGAGGCAACGTGGGACGAGGCGTTTGCCGAGATCGGTCGGCGACTGCCTCCGATCATCGCGGCGGACCCCAACAGTTGCGCTGTCTACTCGGGAAACCCGGCCGCGCACCACCTGGACCCGTCGTTCTACACGTTGCCGCTGATCTCGGCGATCGGCACCCGCAATGTCTACTCGCCCGCCAGCATCGACACCCTTCCGAAGAACTACGCGAACGCATTGCTCTACGGAACCGGGCTCGGAATGGCGGTCCCCGATATCGACCGCACGTCGTATCTGCTGATCCTGGGGTCGAATCCGCTCGTGTCGAACGGCAGCACCGTCACCGCGCCGGGAATCGGGAGGCGTTTGGAAGCGCTGCGAGAGCGCGGTGGCACCCTGGTGGTGGTCGACCCGGCGCGCACCCGGACGGCGGAGGTCGCCGACCTCCATCTCGCCATCCGGCCCGGTACCGATGCGTTTCTCCTGCTCGCACTCGTCTCGGTGATCGCGACCGAGGGGCTTGCTGCGCCCGGGCGCCTGACCGGGTACGTCGACGGATTGGACGACGTCCTTCGGCTCACCGAACAGTTCACCCCGGACGCGGTCGCGGAGATCTGCGGTATCGACGCCGACGTGATCCGCCGGATCGCACGGGATTTCGCCGCTGCCGACTCGGCCGTTGCCCATTCCCGGATGGGTTCGTGCACACAGGAGTTCGGTTCGGTCGCCAACTGGATGGTCGAGATCCTCAACATCGTGACCGGCAACCTCGATCGGCCGGGGGGCGCGATGTTCCCCGTGCCACCGGCAGGCGGTCCGACCACCTGGCCCGCCAACCCGAAGGCTCCGCTCGTGTTCGACCGATGGCGGTCGCGGGTCCGGAACATGCCGGAGGCGATGGGAGAGATCCCCGCGGTCTGTTTCGCCGAGGAAGTCCTGACCCCGGGCCCGGGACAGGTGCGGGGCCTGATCACGGTCTCCGGCAACCTGGCACGGTCGTTTCCGAACAGCCACGCTGTCGAGGCCGCACTGGCCGACCTCGAATTCATGGTGTGCATCGACGGGTACCTCAACGAGACGACCCGCTATGCCGATGTCATCCTGCCACCTCCACCGCTGACGACGCGGGGCCACCACGACCTCGCGCTCACCCACTTCCAGGTGCGCAATGTGGCCCGGTACACGGCCCCGTTGCTCGAGCCGAGTCCGGGCCAGGTCCCCGAGTGGCAGATCCTGCTGCGCCTCACGGCAATCGTCCGTGGCGAACCGGAGCGGCCGGTCACCGAGCTCGACGACGAGGTCGCCACCACAGCGATCCGTCGCGCAGCGAAGCTCGCGGGCTGCGAACTCGACGACGTCGTACGGGCGACCGCGGGCCGCACCGGCCCGCAGCGGCTGCTGGACCTGCGGTTGCGCAGCGGCCCGTACGGCGACCGGTTCGGTGCCGTTCCCGGCGGACTGACCCTCGAACTGCTCGAACGCAATCCCAACGGCATCGACTACGGGCCGTTGCAACCGCGAATCCCCGAGGTGCTGCGGACCCCGAATGGACGGATCAACCTCGTCCCCGATGCGTTGACCGCCGACCTGCCGCGCCTGCGTGACACGCTGGCACAACCCGTGCCGGAGCTGGTCCTCGTCAACCGGCGACATCGTCGCGGTATGAACTCCTGGCTGCACAATGCGCTGCCACAGCCCGACACAGGTCAGTGTGCGCTGTTCATGAATCCGTTCGACGCTGCCGCACGCAACCTCGTGGACGGCGACACGGTGCGTATCGCATCGAAGACCAGCGCTGTCGTCGCCGAACTGCGCATCACCGACGCGATGCGTCAGGGCGTGGTGAGCCTGCCGCACGGGTGGGGTCACGACGGCCGTGGTCTCCGCACCACTCGCTCGGCCGCTGCACCCGGTGCGAACGTCAATGCCCTGGTCGACGACACCGTGGTCGAACCGCTGACAGGCGCCCCGATCTTCAACGGTTTCCCCGTCGACGTCACCCGCGTGGAAAGGCCGCAGTCATGACCGGGGAGTCGGGTGCTCTGACCGGCACCACGATCGGTGTCGTCGGCGCCGGGATGATGGGATCGGCCCTCGCGTACACGTGCGCACGGGCCGGCGCCGACGTCGTGCTCGTTGCGCGGACCCTCGAGGGTGCGCGCCGCGGAAGGGCGTACGCCGACCGGCGCGAAATGCGTGCACTGCAGGCCGGGACGACGGATACGGCGGTCTCACAGGCGTTGCTCGCCCGCATCACGCCTACCGAACGGGTTTCGGACCTCGCGCCGGCCTCGTTGGTGGTCGAGGCCGTGGCGGAGAACGTCGCCGCCAAACAACAGGTCCTGCAGTCGGTCGAGGCCGTCACCGACCTGGGCACCTTCCTCGCGTCGACGACGTCGACCCTGCCGATCACAACGCTCGCATCCACGCTGGCACGTCCGGAGAACTTCGTCGGGATGCACTTCTTCTCGCCCGTCGACCGGATGGCGTTGGTGGAGACGATCACCGGTACGCGCACGTCGGAGACCACTCTCGCGGCATCCTTGACGTACTCACGGAAGCTCGGGAAGACGCCCATCGTGGTGCGCGACAGCCGGGGGTTCTTCACCAGCCGGGTGATGCAGCCCTATCTGGACGAGGCGATGGTCGCGGTCGGGGAAGGAATCGATCCGGTCCTCGTCGAGCGTGCGGCGCTCGAAGCGGGATACCCGGTGCCGCCATTGCAATTGCTCGACGAGATCACGTTGACCCTCAACCGCGCGGTGCAGCGAGAGAACCGTGCCGCTGTCGGGACCGCCGGCGGCGCGTGGCGGGCGAGTGGTGCGGACCGTGTCCGCGACCGGATGATCGACGAGCACGGTCGAGTCGGTCGATCGGTGGGACGCGGATTCTACGAGTACGACACCGACGGCACGCGAATCGGGTTGTGGCCCGGCCTTCGCGACGTGTTCGGGACGACCCGGAGTATCCCGGTCGACGACATGCGCGACCGGTTGCTCTTCGTCGAGGTGATCGAAGCGCTGCGTTGTCTCGACGAAGGTGTGATCGGTTCCGAGGCCGACGCAGACACCGGATCCGTTCTCGGCATCGGATTCCCCGCGCACACCGGTGGGGTCGTGTCGTTCAGGCGGTCCTATACCGGTGGTGCGGAGGGATTCACGGCTCGCGCCCGCGAACTTGCCGACCGCTACGGCCACCGCTTCCTCCCGCCGGAACAGAGTTCGGAAGCACACGATCAACCGGAGTATCCATGACATACGTAGTCACCCAAGCCTGCTGCAACGACGCGACGTGTGTCGCGGTGTGTCCGGTGAACTGCATTCACCCGACTCCCGACGAAGCGCAGTACGCGCGCACCGAGATGCTCTACATCGATCCGGACACCTGCATCGATTGCGGGGCGTGCGCCGACGTGTGTCCGGTGGAGGCGATCGCGCCCGACAGCGATCTCACACCCGAGACCGAGATCTACAAGGATCTCAATGCCGCATACTTCCTGGGGAACCCGACCGTGTCCGGCCCGACGGAGGTGCCGAAGGAGCCCGTCGTCGTCGCCGAGCGGCCCGGTCCGCTGCGGGTGGCGATCGTGGGTTCCGGTCCGTCCGCCTTCTACGCTGCCGAGGAATTGCTGAAACGGCGTGACATCGACGTGGAGGTCTCCATGTTCGAGCGGCTCCCCGTCGTCGGTGGGCTCGTCCGCTTCGGTGTGGCACCGGATCATCAGACGACGAAGGCCGTCGAGCGGGTCTTCGCCCGTACCGCCGGCCGCAACGGCTTCCGCGCATTTCTCGGTGTGGAGGTCGGACGTGACCTCAGCGTCGACGAACTGCTCGACCACCACCATGCGGTGATCCACGCAGGCGGCGCTTCCGACGACCGGAAGCTCGGTATCCCGGGCGAAGACCTGCCGGGCAGCTTTGCCGCACGTGAATTCGTGGCCTGGTACAACGGGCATCCGGACTACGCCGACCGTACGTTCGATCTGTCGGGGCGTCGCGCCGTGGTGATCGGCAACGGCAATGTCGCGTTGGATGTAGCGCGGATCCTGGCACGCGATCCCGAGCGGCTCGTGCCCGGCGACATCGCGGAGCATGCTCTGGATGTACTGCGCCGCAGCGCGATCGAGGAGGTGGTGGTGCTCGGGCGCCGCGGCCCCGAGCACGGGGCGTTCACGACACCGGAACTGCTGGCGCTGGGCTCGTTGCCCGAGCTGGACGTGACCGTCCACGGCGGTTACGACGCGCCGGAGGGCGCCTCGATCAAGCTGCAGACGATCGCCGAGTACGCGCACCGGCGTCCGCAACCGGGCAGGCGGAGGATCACGCTACGCTTCCAGGCCGCGCCGGTCGAGATTCTCGGCGGCACTCGCGTCGAGGGTCTGCGGATCGCACCGTACGGCCAGGCGGGGCCCGGCGAGGACCTCGACGCGTCTCTGGTGTTGCGGTCGGTGGGGTATCGCGGCCGTCCGGTGTCGGGTCTGCCGTTCGACGCGGTCCGCGGAACGATACCCAACGTCGCAGGTCGCGTCGTCGATCCGGCCGGCAACCGTCCGATATCCGGTGTCTACGTAGCAGGCTGGATCAAGCGGGGGCCGACCGGCGTGATCGGGACCAATCGATATTGCGCAGCCGAGACCGTCGAAGCGATCGTTGCTGACCACGAACGCGCCCTCCTGTCGCGGCCGAGCCGCACGGGCGACGATCTGGCGGCGATCGTCGAGACGCGCTGTCCGGACGCGTTCGGCTTCGACGGCTGGCGGCGCATCGACCGGTACGAACGTACCGAGGGGCGTCGTCAAGGCCGTGCCCGTCGGAAACTGGTCGAGGTCGATGCGATGCGCGCCGTCGCCCATGGTGCGGACGCCCATTCGTACTTGCCTCAATAAACGACAACCTTTAGATTTAACAGGCGGGTGTGATCTGCGCCTCACCGAGGTGGGCCCGCATCGACGACACACATTCATGGAGGGCTACATGAGCGGCACCGTTGTAGACGCTTTGACCTACTGGTCTCGGTCGAAGCCGGATCTGCCCGCGATCGATTTCGACGGCGATGTCGTCAGCTACGCAGAGCTGTCGAGCTGGGCAGACGGTGTTGCGCACGACCTCGCCTCCCGTGGCGTCGCGCCGGGTGATCGAGTGGGCTTCCTCGGTGCCAACAGCCTGGAATGGGCCGTGGCCTCGCTCGGCGCCATGAAGGTCGGCGCCATCGCCGTGGGTTTCAACCAGCGCATGCTCACCGGCGAGCTCACCACCCTCGTCGACGACTGTGAACCCTCCGTGGTCTACTGCGAAGAGGCACTGCTGCCGCGACTCGAAGAGGTCCAGCAGGCACGCAACACCTTCTCGATCGCCGTGTTCGAGAAGGATGTGCGCCCGCTGCGCGGCCGCGAACACGCGAAGTACCCCTCGCCGGTCGTCGATCTCGACACTCCCACTGCCATCGTGTTCACCAGCGGCACCACCGGGAAGCCGAAGGGTGTGATCTTCACGCACGCCACGATTGCCGGTGAGATGCACGAGTGGTCGCTGATGGAACCGATTCAGCCGAACGGTCTGCGCCCGGTACTGGTGCTGCCGCTGTTCACCGCCGCCGGCATCGTCTGGGGCATCTCGCGTGTCGTGCTGCACGGCGGAACCTTGTTCCTGCAGCCGGGATTCGACCCGTCGTCGGCGCTGCGCGTCCTCTCCGAGGACAAGGCCAACACCCTGACCGGGCCCCCGATTCTCTTCGAACAGATCGCGAAGGTGCCCGGATTTGCCGACACGGATCTGAGCCACATGATCACCGCACACGTCGGCGGTGCCCGCGTGCCTGTCGACCTGCTGCACAAGTGGCAGGCCCAAGGGGTGTCCCTGAGGCAGATCTACGGTCAGACCGAGATCGGCGGATCGGCCACCGCAATGCCGCGGGACGAAGCCGCGGAACACCCCGACAAGTGCGGGTGGGGCGGCATCTTCACGAAGATCCGGGTGGTCGACCCCGAAGGAAACGACCTCCCGCCCAACGAAACCGGTCAGATCCTGCTGCGCGGACCGGGCATGATGCCGGGATACTGGCGCAACGAGGAAGCCACCCGTGCGACTCTGATCGACGGCTGGCTCCAGACCGGCGACCTCGGCAAGCTCGACGAGAACGGCTACCTCACGTACGTCGACCGCCTCAAGGACATGATCATCTCCGGTGGCCTGAACATCTCGCCCGCCGAGATCGAGACCGTCATCAATCAGATCCCAGAGGTCGAAGAGGTCGCGGTGATCAGCGTCCCCGACGCCAAGTTCGGCGAGACGCCGGCAGCGCTGGTCAGGACGAGCGCGCAGATGAAGGAATCCGAGGTCGTCGCCTTCTGCAACGAGCGTCTCGCCGACTACAAGGTGCCGCGCTACGTCGTCTTCATGGACGAGCCGCTGCCCCGGATGCCCAGCGGGAAGATCGCGAAGCGCCAGTTGCGCGACGCCTTCGCGGATGTGCCCGACAACTACGAGAAGGTCCGGTAATCCAGTGGTGAACCCGCAGAAAGTTGCTGTCGTTACCGGCGGGGGGCGCGGCATCGGCGCGGCCATCTCGCAGCGGCTCGCCGCCGATGGATTCGCCGTCGCGGTCAACTATTCACGTAGTGCGCGCGATGCCGAGGACGTAGTCGCGAAGATCGTCGCGGACGGCGGACAGGCCGTGGCAATCCGGGCCGACATCTCGAAAGCCGCCGACGCGGAACGGCTCATCGCCGACACGACGGCCCGACTGGGTGCTCCCACCGTGCTCGTCAACAATGCGGGCATGAACAAGGCCGGTGCGGCCCGTAAGCAGTCCCCCGACGAGTTCGACGAAGTCATCGCGGTCAATCTCAACGGCGCGTTCTACTGTACACACTTCGCATTGCCCGCAATGTACGACGCAGGTTGGGGCCGTGTGGTGTTCGTGAACAGCCCGTCGGGCGGGCGCCGGCCGTCGCCCGGCATGAGTGCCTATTCCGCAGCCAAGGCCGGTCTCGTAGCCATGACCAAGACGATGGCGGTGGAGGTGGCCCGTCGCGGCATCACGGTCAACTCTGTGATGCCCGGCTTCGTCGCCACGGACATCGTGTCGTCGGGAGGCGAAGCCGGCGTGGAGGCCCTGACCAGGCACTGGCCGTCGATTCCGCCCGAGTCGATCGCCTCGACGGTGTCGTTCCTGGTGAGCGACAACGCCGCCGACGTCTCCGGTGAGGAGATCGGCGTGTGGCGGGGTGGTCCCGTCGGCGTCTGAGATCCGACCACGATGCGACCCGTGCCGATTCGATCGGCACGGGTCGCATCGTTGTTGCGTGCCCCCTGCACCCGT
>NZ_PCZU01000178.1:10550-57643 GCF_002887785.1 Rhodococcus sp. ENV425 | reverse complement strand
AGAAACGCGCACGGTGTTGGGTAGGTGTTACACCGACACCGGGGCTCGGTCGTCGTCCTGCTTCAGGACGGACGACGACCGGGTACGGGACAGGACGGTTGCTGCGAAACCGAGCAGCGAGACGACGCAGACCAGGAGGCTGAGCCACACCGTCGTGTCGTCGAACGCCAAGGCGACTGCGATGACCGGGACGATTGCCGCGCCGAGCGCGTTGCCGGCCTCACGACCGAGACCGAGGCCACTGTAGGCGTGCTGCGTGTGGAACAACTCGATGACGTATGCGCCCATCGGACCGAAGATGGCGGCGACTCCGACCCCGTTGCCCAGTGCCATGACCACCCAGTACAGCAACGGAGGAGTTGCTGCCCCCGACAGGAGTGAAATGCCCACCCACGCGAATACGGCGCTGTAGAGGAAGCCGAACATGATCACAGGCTGTCGTCCGACACGATCCGACAGTGCTCCGAAGAGCGGGATCAGAACGGTATTCGTGAGTTGCGCAGCGATCAGACCGACCAGCACTTCGGTTCTACCGAAACCGAGCTGGTTGGTGCCGAAGGTGCCCATGAACACGATGTAGAAGTAGCCGATACCGGTCTGTCCGATGGTCATCACAAGGACGGTCAGAAGGGCGCGCGGCTGCTGTCGGATCACATCGAGAATGGGACTCTTCGACAGGGCGTCGGATTCCTTGATCTCGCGGAACGCGGGCGTCTCGGGCAGGGCACGACGGAGCCACAGGCCGTAGGCGAGGATCACGACGCTGAGCAGGAACGGAATGCGCCAGCCCCACGCGAGGAAGGCCTCTTGGGACATCAGGGCGGACACCAGGAGGAGCGACAAGGTTCCGAGCACGCCACCGAGTGCCGCGCCCATGCCGGGGAGGGAGCCGAGCAACCCGCGCTTCTTCTCGGGTGCGAACTCGACGGCGACGAGGGCGGCACCGCCGTACTCACCGCTGGCCCCGATGCCCTGGAGAATGCGCAGGAAGACCAGCAGAGCCGGTGCAGCCCATCCGATCTGCGCGTAACTGGGCAGAAGCCCGACGAGGAGGGTTGCCCCTCCCATCAGCAGCATCGTGAAGACCAGGATCTTCTTGCGTCCGATGCGGTCACCGAGGCTGCCGAGAATCACCCCACCTACCGGGCGGACGAGGAAGCCGACCGCGAACGTGGCGACCGCCTGTAGTGTTCCCAGGAACGGGCTCGAGCCGGTGAAGAACACGCTGGCGAAAACAATCGACGCCGCCGAGGCGTAGAGGCTGAAGTCGTAGTACTCGAGCAGGGTTCCTACGAAGGCGGCACGGCTTGCGCGTCGTGAGTCCGCGCGGGAGGGCCCGGAGGTCGTGTTCGGGGGAGGGCCTGCAGCCGCGGTCGTACGTTCGGTCATGCGAAACCTCGATGTGAGTGATGGGCGATCTGCCCGAATGATGCAGTGACGGAAACCACATTAAGCTATAGGCATTAGATTTGTCTATCGGGGTCCGTTGTGCCCGCGCCGTGTGACATCGACGTTGATGCCGGTGAGGTGCGACTGATTGCTGAGGACGTCGTATCCGTCTTTCCCGATGGGGGAGAGTCTGTTCACGTTCGCACCGGGCTGGCGCCGCGCCACCTCGAGGCTGCGAGCGGAGCTCTGACCCCATCCGTGTGTCATCGCGACTACGCCCGGCTTGAGGGCCTCGTCGTATGCCAGTACCGCGTCGACCGACCCGTAACGGTTGTGGACGGTGACGTCGTCACCGGCGACCAGTCCGCGCCGCTCCGCGTCGGCCGGGTTCATCCACAGGGGATTATTCTGGTGCACTCCTTGTTTCAGTACCGGAAGGTTGTGCAGCCAGCTGTTCACCATGTACAGGGTGCGGCGTGTGATGAGCTTGAGCTGGTCGGCACTCTCGGTGGACAACTCCTCGAGAATGTCCTCGGCGGTGCGGTATGCGCGCCGGAAAACTGCCGGGCAGCAGTCGATCAGGCCGTCGTCGTGCTGCACTGCGATGGTGAACACGTGCGACGGGTCCGCCTCGGGCAACACCGCGGTCTGGCAAGGCATTTCCTTCAGCCGCTCGATACTCAGGCCCGAGTCGCGCATGGCGGCATCCGCGTTGGCGAGGGGGTCGGGATCGGGACTGTCGAGCAGCGTCTCCACGCCCATCTCCTGCTGGATTCGTGACAGGATCCACCAGTCGTCGCGCCGGTCGCCCCTCGGCGGTACCACCGCGGGGGTGTACTGCACGTAGGGCTCCATCGCGACGCCCATCGTGTTCAGGAAGTTGAGGTCCTCGTGTTCGAGCCAATCCGTGGCGGGGAGAACGTAATCCGCCATCTCGCCGGTGACCGTGCGGTACAGGTCGATCGTCACGATCAGTTCCAGGTCTTTCAGGGCGCGGCGCAGGCGCTCTTCTCCGCCTACCGACAACAGCGGGTTACCGGAGATGACGATCAACGCTCTGATCGGATCATCCCGAGTCTCGATGTACTCCGACAGCATTGCTGCGGGCAGATCCCCACTGACAGTGCGGACCTCGCCCACGCTGTTATGGAAGAACGGATTCTCGCGCTTGCGCTTCGAATTCTGCACGACGTCGGTCATGCCGCGGGAGTAGATGTTGCCGCCTCGGCGGCCGAGGTTGCCGGTGAAGAGACTGATCATGTTGAGCATCCAGTACGCCAGCGTGCCCTGGCGTCCCTGGTTCACGCCGGTCGCCATGTAGATGCTGGCGGTGGGGGCGGTGCAGAAGTCCTCGGCGACCTTCCTGATGACGTCGGCCTCGATGCCGGTCGCCGCCGTTACTCGCTCGACGGGATACGCCCGGAGGAAATCGAGCAGCCCGTCGATGTTGCGTGCATGCTTCTCCACCGCGGTGCGGTCGTACCCGATCCGGAACACGATCTCGTGCAGGATCGCCGCGAGGAAGTAGAAGTCGGAATCGGGTTTGATCAGCAGCACGTCACCGGTGTCCGGTCCCGACGACTCGATCCGCCGCGGGTTGACGAACAGGACGGTCCCTCCGCGCTGCTTGACCGCCTTGATCTTGGCCATCGGGTTCGAGATGTGCATGAGGGTCATGTGCGAGACGAGGGGGTTGCTGCCGAGACACAGGAAATAGTCGGTGTGCAGCAGATCCGGGATCGGATGCGCCATCGACGCCCCGTAGATCGCCTCGCTTGCAGCGTATTTTGCAGAGGTATCCTGGGTGCCGGCGCTGAAACGCATCCTGGTGTCGAAACCACGCGCGAGTGCCGCCGCGTTGGCGTAGTAGGTGCCGTTGAACGCCGACGGGTTGCCTTGGTAGACGGCGAGCGCGTTGCGCCCGTACCGCCGGCGGATGTCCCCGAGCTTGTCGGCGATCTCGCGTACCGCATCGTCCCAGTCGATCGGTACGAAGTCGCCGACCTCCTCGTGGCGAGGATTCGTGCGCTTGAGCGGGCGGTCGAGGCGGTTCGGATCGTCGTGGACCTGGAGGAAGTGCACACCCTTGTGGCAGGCGAATCCCTGGTGGATCGGGTGATCCTTGTCCGGCTGCAGTGAGACTACCTGGTCGTCCCGGACGTCTGCGACGAGACCGCACCCCGGTTCGCAGATGCGGCAGAACGTGTGGACCCGGCGCGTCGTCACCTGGTCAACCGCCCACGGCGGCTGCGCAAGTCGATGCCGCCCACGGCGGCTGCGCGAGTCGATGCCGCCTGCGCCTCGTCCCGATAGTTGGACGGCCACTTCTTGCCCAGGGTCAGTCCCCCGTCGACTCCGAGGGCCTGGCCCGTGACGAACTCGGAGTCGTCCGAGGCGAGGAACGCCGCGGCGTGCGCAAGGTCCTCGGGTTCGCCGGCTCGCGGGATGGGCTGGAACGTCGTCAGGCTGCCCCGTACGGCGTCGACGCTGCGGTCGAGTGCTTCGTCCTCGAGTCCCGCACCGTGGCCTACGATGCGGGTGGCGACTCCTCCGGGGACCAGTGCATTGACGCGGATCCGGAATTCGGCCAGCTCCACGGCCGCGGTCCGGGTCAGTTGGAGCACGGCGGCCTTCGCGGCGCTGTAGGGATGCGGTCCGAATCCGGTGCGCACGCCCGCGACGCTCGAGACGTTGACGATGCTGCCGGAGCCCTGGTCGCGCATCACGCGCGCGGCATGCTTGGTTCCGAGGAACACGCTGCGTGCGAGCACGGCGAACCCGTCTTCCCATTCCTCGAGGGAGGTGTCCTCGAGGAATGTCCAGGCACCGACGCGGCCCGCGTTGTTGACCATGCAGTCGAGCCGTCCGAACCGGTCGACCGCCAGCGCGACGGCGGCCTCGACCTCGGATTCGGTGCGTACATCGGTGTGCAGGTAGGCGCCGCGGGGACCGAGGGCGGCAGCAACGGTCTCCCCGCGAGCGTCGTCGATATCCGCGACGATCACACGCGCCCCGCGCTCGACGAACACGTGAGCAGTGGCTGCGCCGATTCCGCTCGCGGCTCCCGTCACCACGGCAACCTTGCCGTCGAGGTTCGTCATGGTGGACTCCTTCGGTTGTGCTCGCCGGTTCCTCGAGCTTTAATCTAAAGCCATTAGTCTTCTTCTGTCGAATCCTTCGTCCCTGGGGAGAGCCATATGTCCGATGCGACACCGATCCTGACCGAGCGGCCGCGGCCGGGCATTCTCCTGATTCGCCTCAATCGCCCGGACGAGCTCAATGCCATGAACGTCGACCTCATCGACGCGCTGCACGAGGTGCTCGCCGAGGTGCGGGACGATTCGACCACCCGCGCGATTGTGCTCACCGGTGAAGGACGTGCCTTCTGCGCAGGTCTGGATCTGCGCGGATACGGAATCCCGCAGGGTGCGACCGAGGGGGAGGGTCGCGCGCAACTCGGACTGCGGGTGCAGAAGCACATCGCGGGTCTCGTCGATGCATTCCGCGGTGCGCGGCCACCGATCATCGCGGCCGTCAACGGGGCCGCGGCGGGCGGCGGAATGTCGCTCGCCCTCATGTCCGACATACGCATCGTGTCCGAATCCGCGGTGTTCCATGCCGCGTTCATTCGCCGCGGCCTGTCCAACTGCGACATCGGAATGAGCTGGCTCCTGCCCCGCATGATCGGCTTCTCCCGGGCTGCGCAGATCATGCTCACCGGCAGGTCCATCGACGCCGCCGAAGCCGAACGGATCGGGCTCGTCTCGTCCGTCGAACCCGCCGACAAGCTGCTCGACGTCGCGCTGGACACCGCCGGGGCCATCGCGCAGAACAGCCCGTTCGGCGTCTGGATGACCAAGGAAGTGATGTGGTCGAACCTGGAGGCGCCCAGCATGCGCGCTGCAATCGACCTCGAGAACCGTACGCAGATCCTCAGCTCGTTGACGCGCGATCACAAGGAAGCCGTCGTCTCGTTCCTCGAGAAGCGGCCGCCGGCGTTCCAGAATCACTGACCGGCACCGATTGATTCGACGACACACCGAAGAGGCAGTGAAAGCAGCATGAGAGTTGGAATCGCCGCAGGGTATTGGGGTTCGGGCCCGCCGCGCAATGTCGAACGGATGCTCGCCGAGGCCGAAGCGCTCGGGGTCGACAGCTTCTGGACCGCCGAGACCTACGGGTCCGACGCGCTGACACCTCTCGCGTGGTGGGGTGCGCAGACGTCGAGGATCAAGCTGGGGACGTCGGTGTGCCAGATGTCGGCGCGCACACCGACGGCGCTGGCGATGGCCGCGCAGACCCTCGATCACCTCAGCGGTGGTCGCGTGATCATCGGCATCGGCGCGTCCGGGCCGCAGGTCGTCGAGGGCTGGTACGGGCAGCCCTACCCGCGACCTCTCGAACGCACCCGCGAGTACATCGAGATCATGCGGCAGGTGTGGGCGCGTGAGGAGCCGGTGACCTACTCGGGACGGCACTACCAGCTGCCGCTCCAGGGCGGCTCCGGACTGGGGAAGCCGCTCAAGTCGATCGTCCACCCCCTGCGTGACGACGTCCCCGTCTACATGGGCGCCGAGGGCCCGAAGAACGTGGCGCTCGCCGCCGAGATCGCCGACGGCTGGACGCCGCTGTGGTTCTCGCCCAAGAGCGACGAGTTCTACCGCACGGCACTCGCCGAAGGCTTTTCGCGTGAGGGAGCGCGCCGCACCGCCGATGACTTCGAGGTTGCGAACGTGTGCTGGCTCCTCGAGAACGACGACGTGGAGAAGGCCGCCGCCCGGCTCAAGCCGACGGTCGCGCTCTACGCCGGCGGTATGGGGGCCAAGGGTGCCAACTTCCACAACGACGTGTTCGCCCGCATGGGGTGGGGCGAGGTGTGCGCCGAGATCCAGGAGCTGTACCTGAGCGGGCGGCCCGAGCTCGCCGCACAGGCCGTGCCCACCGAGATGGTCGAGGACGTCGCCCTGGTCGGTCCCGCGGACAAGATCATCGAAGAGATCGAAACCAAGTGGAAGTCCACGTGCCTGACCACCCTCATCCTCGGTGGGTGGCCGAAGCCGGAGAACCGCGAGCGCATTCTGGAGGCAGTGCAGTCGTGACCCTCGATCCGAGAACCCCGATCCTGGTCGGCACCGGCCAGGTCGACGAACGCGGCGGCGGCGTGGAGCCCGTCGATCTCATGGTGCGCGCGGCGCGCGAGGCCGCTGCCGATGCCGGGTCCGCGCGCCTGCTCGAACTGGTCGACTCCGTCCGCGTGGTCGGGCTCCTGTCCTGGCGTTACCGCGACCCGGGCGCACTCGTCGGCGAGCGCATCGGCGCGACCGTACGGCACACCGGTTACTCCGGAAACGGTGGGAGCACGCCGCAGGTGCTGGTCAACGGTGCCGCCGAGGACATCGCCGCTGGCCGCGCCGACGTCGTGCTCATCGGTGGCGCCGAATCCTGGCGGACCCGCATGAAGCTGCGGGCGCAGAAGCAGCGACCCGAGTGGAGCGTGCAGGACGAGTCGGTGCCCGCCGCCGAGATCATGGTCACCGATGTGCCGATGGCGGACGAGAGCGAACGCCGGATCGGTCTGGACCGGCCCTCGTACGTCTATCCGCTGTTCGAGCAGGCGCTGCGGGTCTCGGCGGGACGCTCCCTCGAGGAGCACCGCGAGTTCATCGGGGGCCTGTGGTCGCGGTTCAGCAAGATCGCGGCAACGAACCCGAATGCGTGGGTGCAACGGGAGTACACCGCGGCGGAGATCGCGACACCGTCGCCCGAGAACCGGATGATCTCCACGCCCTACACCAAGCTGCTGAACTCGAACAACATGGTCGATCAGGGCGCGGTGCTGCTGATGTGCTCGGTCGAGACGGCCGCCCGGCTCGGTATCCCGCGGGAGAACTGGGTCTTTCCGCAGTCCGGCACCGAATCGCACGATACGTATGCGATCGCCGAACGGGGTGCCCTCGACGGGTCACCGGCGATTCGCATTGCGGGGGCGCGGGCTCTCGAGCTCGCGGGTATCGGGCTGGACGATGTCGCGCACGTCGATGTGTACTCGTGTTTTCCGTCGGCGGTACAGGTTGCGGCGAACGAGCTGGGGTTGGCGCTGGATGATCCGGGTCGGCCGCTGACCGTGACCGGTGGTCTGACGTTCGGGGGTGGCCCGTGGAACAACTACGTGAGCCATTCGATCGCGACCATGGCGAAACGGGTGCGTGAGTCCCCGGGTTCGTACGGTCTGGTGACCGCCAACAGCGGCTATCTCACGAAGCACGCCATGGGCGTGTACCGGACGGAACCTCCCGCCGGAGGATTCCGGAGGCTGGACGTGCAGGCCGAGGTGGCGGGGCAGCCCACGACCGCCGCGCTCATGTCCTACGCGGGCACGGCGTCGGCGGAGTCGTGGACCGTGGTGTACGGCCGCGACGGTTCGCCGGAGCGTGGTTTCCTCGCGGCACGCACTGCCGCAGGGGAGCGAACCCTCGCGGCGACCACGGACGCCGAGGATCTCGCGCGCCTCACGGAGGGCGATGTTGCAGGTCAGCACGTTTCGATCACGGAGGACGGGCAGTTCCACTTCGCGCGACGTTGACGGCATTTATCTAACGACATAAGGTTATTGCACTGACGGACACGACAGGCTCGTGTCACGAATCGAGGAGTTCACAGATGTCTGTCGAAGACTTTCGTGCACTGTACGAACAGCATGTCGGCTACGTTGTCGCCGGAAACATGAAGGCCGCTCTCGCCGACATGGTGCGAGAGAACATTCCGCAGGTCTTCGACGGAATCGACACCCCCCGCGAGGCCACGAAAGGCTTCGAGATCAAGGACGTGCGCGCCGAGGGCGACCGGATGGTGGGCGAGACCGTCTACGACATGGGCGACCGTTCGATCGGGCTGCGCTCCATCTGGGAGCTCCACGACGGACGCTGGCTCGCGGCGAAGCTCGAGAACTTCCCCGCCGGAACGGAGGCGAACGCATGACCGCAACAGAACTCGCGACCGAACCCTGGGGACCCGCGCCGGACGGACTCGATCAGCCGTACTGGGACGGTCTCCTTGCCGGTGAGCTGCGCCTTCAGCGCTGCAGCGATTGCCGCACGTGGATCTGGGGGCCGCAGGCCATTTGCGGTCACTGCCACAGCTTCGACCTCGGATGGGAAACCGTCGAGCCGGCCGGCACCGTCTACAGCTGGAATCGCAGCTGGTACCCGTACATGGACGAATATGCCGAGCGGTTGCCGTACGTGACGGTGCTCGTCGAACTGCCGCACGCCGGTGGCCGACGGGTGCTGGGCATTCTCGCAGACGACATCGACGCGAACCCCGAGATCGGCGACCGGGTCGTCGGAGTCTTCGAGCGGACCGAGGGCGCCGCCTGGCCGTTGCTGCGTTGGCGCCGGGCCGATTCGATCGTAGAGGGAGAAATGCGATGAGCGCCAACATCATGCGCGGCGCGACGGCCGTCGTCGGCGTCGCCGAACAGCATTACAAGCGCGGCGAAGCCCCGCACAGCGAGAAGCGCATGACTCTCGAGGTCATCCTCCGGGCGTGTGCCGACGCGGGTATCAACCCCCGCGAGATCGACGGCTTCGTCTCCTACGCGGGCGGCGCCAACGACGGCGCCATCATCGGCGGCGCACTGCTGATCGACGAACTGCGTTGGTCGAACATGATGTGGGGTGGGGGCGGCGGCAGCGTCGCAGCGGCCATCACGAATGCAGCCACTGCGATCGCCACCGGTCAAGCCGAGTGTGTTGTGGTCTATCGCGCGATGACGCAGGCGGATACGGGTCGGCTCGGATACGCGAAGTACCACTACGGCAGTCACTTCCTCGCGCACGGCATCGGCTCGCCCGCGCAGATCTGCGCGATGCGCACCCAGCGGATGCTCGAGCACGGCGGGGTGCCGCGGTCGGCCATGCGATCCCTGGTCCTCGCGTCGTACCAGCACGCGCAGAGCAACCCGACGGCGCAGGGTTACGGACGCCCACTCGACGAGGAGACCTACGAGGATTCGCGGTTGATCGCAGAGCCGTTCCACCTGTTCGACTGCTCCCGTGAAAGCGACGGTGCGGTCGCGCTGGTGCTCGTCTCGGCCGAGCGGGCGAAGACCTTGCGTCCCGACCCGGCGTATCTACTGGCAGGCGCGCAAGGTGCACCGGGCGGATACTCGGAACTGATCGACAACGATCTCGGCGAGCAGTACATGACCGCCGGATTCGGCCCGGCCAACAACGGAAAACCCGGTGTCGCCGAAAGGCTTTGGTCTGCAGCCGGTCTCGGACCGGATGATGTCGACGTGGTCCAGGTCTACGAGAACTTCAGTGGTCCTGCTGTCGCGGCACTGATCGATCACGGCCTCTGTCCGCCGGGGGAAGCTGCCGGCACCTTCATGACCGTCGAGAACCTCACCGCGCCGAACGGCAAACTGCCCATCAACACCAGCGGCGGCAACCTCGCCGATTCGTTCATCAACGGTCTGAACCTCGCGGTCGAAGCGGTCCGGCAGATCCGCGGCACCTCGACCAACCCGGTGGAGGGCGCGAAGACCTCCCTGTTCATCGGCGGCCCGATGGCGCCGTTGGTGAGCTCGGTGCTGTTCGGCCACGAAGACACCCTCTGACCGCCACGTCCGAAAGGCACGACATGAACGACCGTGACACCAATAGTCTGGACCGGAGCGAGCTGTTCATCGGCGGACGGTGGGTAGCGCCGAAGTCCGGTGGCGGCGTGGACGTCATCGAGGCGGCCACCGAGAAGGTGCTGGGTACCTCCGCTCTCGCGTCCGACGCCGACATCGATGCGGCCGTCGCGGCCGCGCGTACCGCCCTGACGGGTCCGTGGAGCAGGCTGACCAACGTCGAACGGGCCGACCTGCTCGACACGTTCGCGGCCGCCCTCAAGTCACGTGGTCGCGACACGTCCCGGCTGGTGAGCCGCGAGAACGGCATGCCGATCGCGCTGTCGGGCGGTGTGAACGGTTTCGGCCCCGCGGCGATGCTCTCGTACTACGCAGGTCTGATCCGCGAAGCGTCCAACGAGGACGTGCGGCCGAGTGCATTCGGCGGTCGCACCGTCGTGCGCCGCGAGCCCGTGGGCGTGGTCGCGGCAATCACGCCGTGGAACTACCCGCAGCCGCTCGCTGCGATGAAGCTCGCTCCCGCGCTCGCGGCGGGATGCACGGTGGTGCTCAAGCCCGCCCCCGAGACCGCACTCGATGCGTTCGCCTTCGCCGACGCCGCGCTCGAGGCGGGTCTGCCCGACGGTGTGGTCAACGTCGTCCCCGCCGACCGCGACGCCGGTGCCTACCTGGTTTCGCACCCGGGCGTCGACAAGGTGGCGTTCACCGGGTCCACCGCGGCAGGTCGCGCGATCGGGGCGGTCTGCGGTCGGCTGCTGCGGCCGGTCACGCTCGAG
Organism: Rhodococcus sp. ENV425; assembly: GCF_002887785.1. Taxonomy (NCBI): domain Bacteria; kingdom Bacillati; phylum Actinomycetota; class Actinomycetes; order Mycobacteriales; family Nocardiaceae; genus Rhodococcus; species Rhodococcus sp. ENV425. The sequence continues at coordinate 46,840 of NZ_PCZU01000178.1, read as the reverse complement.
CTCGGCGGCAAGTCCGCGGCGATCGTCACCGAGCACGCCGATCTCGACGTCTTCGCGAAGAACCTGCTCGAGGTGTCGCTGGTCAACAACGGCCAGACCTGCCACGCGAGCACCCGGATCCTCGCCCCGCGCTCGCGGTACGACGAGGTCGTGGACGCGGTCACCGAGACCGTGCGGGCACTGACCGTCGGTGATCCGCTCGACAAGGCCACCAACGTGGGTCCGCTGGTCTCGGCCGCGCAGCGCGACCGCGTCCTCGGCTACATCGCTTCGGGCCGCGCCGACGGCTACCGCATCACCACCGGCGGCGGCGTCCCTGCCGACCAGCCGCTGGGGTGGTTCGTCGAGCCGACCGTGTTCGCCGACGTCGACAACTCCGCGCGCATCGCGCAGGAGGAGATCTTCGGTCCGGTGCTGACCATCACCGCGTACGACGGTGAGAACGAGGCAGTTGCCATCGCCAACGACTCGGAGTACGGACTCGGCGGTACTGTCTGGACCACAGACGAACAGCACGGCCTCGACCTCGCGGCGCGGATTCACAGCGGCACAGTCGGAGTGAACTACTACGCCCTCGATCTGGACGCGCCGTTCGGCGGCGTCAAGTCGTCGGGGCTGGGCCGCGAGCTCGGCCCGGAGGGACTGGCACCGTACTTCACCGCGAAGTCGGTGTACTTCGGAACTCGCTGACCAGAGCCAGGTCTCGCGGCGAGCACACACTATTGGAGCACAAGATGGCACTACCTCTGCATGGTGTCCGGGTACTGGAACTGACGGACGGATTCGGCGACACCGCGGGCCGGTTCCTCGCCGACCTCGGGGCCGAGGTCGTCCGAGTCGAACTGCCCGGAGGCTCGCCTTCGCGCTCGGCGCAACCGGTCCGGAACGGTGTGAGCGTTCCGTTCGCGCTGCGCAACGCGAACAAGCTCGGCGTCACGCTCGATCTCGAGGAGGACGAAGGCCGGGACCGGTTGCGCGCCCTCGCGCGGCGCTCGGACATTCTGCTGGAGTCGTTCCCGCCGGGCTTCCTCGCTGCGCGCGGCGTGGGTACTGCGGACCTGTGCCGGGCCAATCCCGCGCTCGTGGCCGTGTCGATCACCGGTTTCGGTCAGGACGGTCCGTATCGCGACTGGGCGGCGACAGAGCCGGTCCTGTATGCACTCAGCGGTGTATTGTCGCGCTCCGGTGAGCCGGGGGAGCAGCCGCTGCTGCCGCCCGACGGGCTGATCGACGAGTCGGTAGGCGTGCACACGGCGTGGTCGGCGCTACTCGCCTACTTCGACCGGTTGCACACCGGACGTGGCCAGAGCGTCGACATCTCGGCGTTCGAGGTCATCGTGCACGGCTTCGATCCCGGATTCGGTGTGCAGGGCTCCGCTGCCGCCGGCCGTTCCGAGGACTTCCCGCGGGGCCGGCCGGACGCCGCCAACTTCTACCCGGTCTATCGCTGCGGCGACGGGCAGGTGCGCATCTGCCTGCTCGCGAAGCGGCAGTGGCGGGCGATGTTCGAATGGCTCGGTGAGCCGGAGGAATTCGCGGATCCGACATACGACACCATTCCCGCGCGATTCGCTGCGTCCGCTCGCCTCAATCCGCTCATCGAACAGTTGTTCAGCACCTATACCCGCGACGAACTCGTCGTCGAAGGTGCGGCCCGGGGCATCCCGATCGGTGGTCTCAACACCGTGTCGGAGGTCTTGACGACCGAGCATTTCGATGCGGCCGGTACGTTCGTCGATACCGAGATCTCACCCGGCGTCACCGCGCGAGTCCCGTCCGGGTACGCGAAGGTCGACGGGCAGCGAGCCGGAGTGCGCATGCGTGCGCCAGAACTCGGTGAGCACAACGACACGGTGTTCGGGTCCGACATCGACGGGGCTCATGATCCGATTCCCGCACTGCAGCGCGAACCGGGTGGGCGGCCGTTCGAGGGTCTTCGGGTCCTCGATATGGGTGTCGTGGTGTTCGGTGCTGAACTCGGGCGCCAGTTCGCGGACAACGGCGCCGACGTCATCAAGATCGAGAACTCGAACTTCCCGGACGGATTGCGCCAGTCGAAGCGGGGTGCGGCCCTCGCCGCGTCCGTGGCGTGGGGCCACCGTAACCGCCGCAGCCTCGGACTGAACCTGCGCAGTCCCGAAGGCATCCGCATCTTCAAGCGGCTGGCCGCCGAAGCGGACATCGTGCTCGCCAACTTCAAGCCCGGCACTCTCGCCTCGATGGGGCTCTCGTACGACGAGCTCGCCGCGATCAATCCGCGCATCATCGTGTCCGAGAGCAGCGCCTTCGGCAGTGTCGGCCCGTGGAACAAGCGGCTCGGCTACGGACCGCTGGTACGGGCAGCCTGTGGTGTCTCGGCGCTCTGGCGGTACTCGGACACCACTGATGCACTGTGCGACGGCTCGACTGTCTACCCCGATCACATCGCCGGACAGGTCACCGCAACCACGATTCTCGCCACGCTGATCCACCGGCTGCGGACCGGGCGTGGCGCCGCGATCGAGGTCGCTCAGGCCGACACCGCGATCGTGCAACTGGGTAGCCAGCTCGTCGCGGAACATCTCGAGCCTGGGTCGATCGGCGCACCGGGAAATTCCGATCCGTACTCGGCGCCCTCCGGGGTGTACCCGTGTGGAGGTGACGACGAGTGGTGTGTCGTCACCGTCCGCGACGACACGGACTGGGCGAGGCTGTGCGGTGTAGTCGGCCGGCCCGACCTCGCCGACGACCCTCGTTTCGCCACCGCCGAGCTCAGGATCGACCACCGCGCCGAGGCCGACGAGGTGCTGACGGAGTGGCTGCTGCGGCACACGCCGACCGAGGCGATGGTGACTCTGCAGGCGGCTGGAATACCGGCCGGGGCCATGATCCGGTTGCCGGAGCTGCTCACCAACCCTCAGCTGATCGCGCGCGGTGCGTACACCGAGCTCGAACACGAGCTGCTTCCGGCGCCGCTCCCGACCGCGAAGCAGGTGGCGCACTTCGCGACGTTGCCGGACTGGCCGCTGCGGCAGGCGCCCCTGGCCGGTCAGCAGACACGTGAGATCTGCGAGAGAGTGCTCGGGCTGAGCACAGTCGAGATCGATTCGCTCGTGCGCGACGGCGTGCTGCAACCGCCCGCCGACGATCCGGCGCTGTCGCCGGTTCCCTCCACTGTGTGACACAGCCGAGAAGGTCCCCCGGAGCTTCCTCCGGGGACCTTCTACTGTTCGGGCCGACTTCCTGCGACCGGGTCGAGCGGGATCAGCGCGTCGACGGCGTGAACGTGATCGGCAGCTTCTCGCATCCACGGACCTGGGACGAATGGAAGACCGCGGGATTGTCCGGAACGAGCGCGTAGTCGGGAATCCGCTTGTGAATCTCCTCCATGGCGAGCCTCAGCTCGAGCCGCGCGAGATGGGAGCCGAGGCAGCGATGCGGGCCGGCGCCGAACCCGATGTGGCGGTTGGGGTGCCGTTCGATCTGCAGCTCGTCAGGGTTGTCGAACTCGTCGTCGTCCCGGTTGGCGGAGGTCATCAACACCAAGAGTTGGTCGCCGGCCTTGATCGAGACACCACCGATCTCGGTGTCTCGGGTCGCACGCCGGCCGCCGCTCGTGGCAGTCTCGATCCGCAGGATCTCTTCCACCGCCGACGGAATCAGCGTCGGGTCGTCAAGGATCGCCTCGCGCTGCTCGAGATTACGAGACAGGTGGATGAGTCCCCAGGCGAGAGCGCCTTGGACGGTGTGGAGTCCCGCGACGAGAAGCAGGAAGAACATCCGGCACAGTTCCTCGTCGGTGAGCTGCCTGGGTGTTCCTTCGACGTCGAGTGGGGTGTTGATGATCTGCGCCGTGAGGCTCCCGGAGTTGTCGTCGCCGGAGCGGACCCGGGCGACCACCTGCCCGAAGTACTCGTAGATCTCGCCGGCGGCCTTCGCGCGGGCCTCGGCCGATTCCTCCTCGCTCGCGCCGGGGATGCCCTGGAGCGTGATGTCGGTCCACTCCGTGAATTGCGGTGCGTCACTCAGTGGCCACCCCATGAGCGCAAGGAAGATCCGCGTCGGCAGTTCGTGTGCGAACTCGGAGATGAACTCGCACTCGCCCTTTTCTGCGAAGTCGTCGATCAGCGCGGTGATGATGCCCCGGATCTCGGGCTCGAGCGCCTTCATTTGCTTGGGACTGAACAGCGGCTGAAGTGCCTGCCGATAGTAGCTGTGTTCGGGCGGGTCGAGTTCGAGTGGAAGGAATTTGCCCTGCGCGGCATTGAGCAGGTTGTTCGGGAAGCTCGAGAACGTCTCCGGATCCTGGAGCACCTGGAGTGCCTCGCTGTATCGGGTGACGACCCAGTGTCCGCCGTGATGTGGGGAGTAGAGGACCGGCCCTTGCTTGCGTAACGCAGCGACACGCTCCTGGAACACATCGGCCGGCACGGCCAGGGACGGGTCGTACACATCGAAGTCGGTGATCAGATGTGCGGGAATTTCGATCTGTGTCGTGATCATCGGCGATCCTTCGCGAGGGGAGTGATCCGGAGGGCGCCTCGGCGGGGAGGGGTCTTCCGGGGAGTCAGGTGATGTGGCGCTGTGACGAGCGCGGGCTGACGTGGGGAGGGGCGATTGCCTTGGGACGACGGTAGATCAGTCGTTTCCGACCGGTCAACAGCGTATGTGCTCATGTCTGCGTTTCGCAGGGGAATTGCTGTCGCGCAGTCGGTGCCCGCTTGACCGATTAACCGATAGCATTTAGATTGATCGGTGTGATGCGCAGCACTCGCGTGCTGCGGGTGGGGCGCGTATCACACGTAGCACGCGGTGCTTCCCTGTTCGTGTCCGTGAACTGAAATCTGTTGTGGGACAGAACGTACTGTCTGCAATCCCGGCGCCGTTCGTCGTCACAGAATTGTCTCCCGGAGGGGCAAACATGGGCTTTCGTCGCGTAATCGCAGTCGAACGCAAGGGCGCGGCCGTGCTCGTCGCCGACGAGCAGATCGAGAGGCTGGACGCCGCCGGAATCGACCCCATCTGGCGAACCGACTCCGATCCCGAGGTCCCCAATTCCGGTGAAGTACCGGACGCCGTCGGATTTCCGGATCCGGGCGGAGTGTGGGTGATCGGCTGGGTGCTCGAGCCTGGTCGCATCGGCGACAGCGACAACGGAATCGTCGTCATGGACGACGAGGATCCGGGGTTTCATCGGACGGATTCCGTGGACGTGCACGTCCTTCTCGAGGGTTCGCTCGTGCTCGAACTCGACGACGGTGTGGAGATCGAACTGAATCCCGGCGACACGGTGGTGATCAACGGGAACAGGCACCGATGGCACAACCGAGGAGAACGGACCGCTCGGGCCATCGTCACCATCTGCGGCGCGTCACGCAATGACCGACAGGAGAACTGAAATGGAATCGGCAACCGAGAACACCGGGTCGAACGTGAACTATGCGCCGGCTGCGAGGAAGGCTCCGCTCCGGTGCGGAGTGTTCCTTCCGCCGTACCACAATCCCCGCCGTAACCCCACGATGGCGATCGAACAGGATCTCCGCCATGTCGAGGATCTCGATCGGCTCGGTTTCCACCAGGTGTGGTTCGGCGAGCATCACAGCGGTGGATACGAGGTCGGTCCGTCACCGGAACTGATGATCGCGGCAGCTGCACAGCGCACCGAGCGCATCGAGCTGTGCAGCGGTGTCATCTCTCTCCCGTACCACCATCCGTTGATGGTGGCCGACCGAATCACGTTCTTGGATCACATGACTAGAGGACGCATCAGGATCGGTGTCGGGCCGGGCGCGCTCGTGGCCGACTCGCAGATGATGGGCATGGACTACAACCTTCTGCGGCCGCGGATGGAGGAATCCCTCGACGCCATCCTGGAACTGCTCGAGACACCGGGGCCGGTCGACCGGAAGACCGAATGGTTCTCCCTCGAGGATGCCCGAGTGCAGCTGGGCCCCTATTCGTACCCCGGCGTGCCGATCACCGTCGCGGCGGCGATGTCCCCGTCCGGACCCAAGCTGGCAGGCAAGTACGGACTCGGTCTGCTCTCCATCGGTGGCACCAGTGACAAGTCGTTCGAATTGCTCGAGCAGACGTGGGGTATCACGACCCACGAGGCGAACGAGCACGGTCGGACGGTCGACCGCGGTGACTGGGCGATCGTCGGCAACATCCACATCGCCGACACCTTCGAGCAGGCCGTCGAGGACACCCGGTACGGGCTGCGCGACTTCATGGATTACCGCCACGTCGTCACCCCGATGAAAATGATCGAACCCGGCGAAGAAGTCGCGCACGAGGAACTGGTCCGGCGCGTCAACGAGTCCGGATATGGCTGCATCGGCGATGCGAACGACGCCATCGACTACATCCAGAAGATCATCGACCGCACCGGCGGCTTCGGCACCTTCCTCGCGACAGCACACGACTGGGCCGACACCGAGGCCACCTCACGCATGTACCGCATCCTCATGCGCGACGTCATGCCGCGCTTCACGGGCGCCTGCGAACCGCTGCTGAACTCCTATCACTGGACCCAAGCGCGCAAGGACGGCTTCAGTGAGCGATTCGCGACCGGCATCAGCCAAGCGACGCAGGACTACGAGCGTGTGAAGAGCGCGCGGTAGTCGATCCGGCAAGACCCCGCTCAACACCGTTATCCGACAGCAGGAGAATCGATGACCTCACTCGACGGAAAAGTAGCAATCATCACCGGCGGAGCTCGCGGCCAGGGTCGCGCCCACGCGCTCACGCTTGCCGCTGCCGGCGCCAGGATCGTGGTGTGTGACGTCGCCGCACCGATCAAGAATGTGCAGTATGCACTCGCGACACCGGGGGACCTCGAGGAGACGATCCAGCTGGTCAAGGAAGCCGGGGGTGAGATTGCCGGCATGCAGGCGGATGTGCGAAGCAGTGCGGACATGAAGGCTGTCGCAGATCTTGCGGTATCGCAATTCGGAAGGATCGACATCCTGCTGGCGAACGCCGGAATCCACGATCACTGCGAGTCGACGATCGAGATCGAAGACGACGCGTGGCAGACGATGCTCGACGTCAACCTCACCGGAGCGTGGAAGGCGTGCAAGGCTGTCGTACCGGTGATGATCGAGGGTGGTCGAGGCGGATCGATCGTGATCACCTCGTCGGTCGACGGACTCGGCGCTTCTCCCTCGTGGGGGCACTACGGCGCCGCGAAGCACGGACTCCAAGGCTTGAAGGACACACTCGCGTTCGAGCTCGCCGATCACAACATCCGCGTCAACACGGTCAACCCCACAGGGGTCAATTCGCCCATGGCGGAGGGACTGTCGAAGGTGTTGCCACACGTGGTGCGGAAGTGGAAGCACAACGACCGCACGAATCTGCTCGACGTGATGATGCTCGAACCACAGGATATCTCCGACGCCGTGTTGTGGCTCGTGTCCGACGGCGCGAAGTACGTGACCGGGATCGACCTGCCGATCGACGCGGGCTACCTGACCAAGCACTGACCGACCGGACTTTCTGCGACACCCGCCCGTAGGGCGAAGGAGCGATATGCCGATTCACGAAAGCGGTGCGATCCGATGACACCGGGTCCCGGGGTGGCCCGCGAGTTCCCGGCCACCGTCCTGGCCGGTCCGTACGCGGACGGCCTGGACCTGCCGTATTGGGAAGGTCTGCGGGCGGGTGAGCTGCGGCTGCAGAGATGCGGCCGGTGTGGACTGTGGATCTGGGGACCACGCTGGATGTGCGGACAGTGCCGGGCGTTCGACCCGGCATGGGTCGCCGTGGAACCGGTCGGACGGGTCTTCTCGTGGTCGCGGACCTGGCACCCCTTCATCCCGGAGCTGGCCGGCGAACTGCCGTACGTCACGGTTCTCGTCGAGCTCCCGCACGCCGGGGGGCGACGAGTGCTCGGTCTGCTGGCGGAGAACGACGATGCGGACATCGCCATCGGTGACTCGGCTGCGGGAATCATCCAGCAACCTGCCGACTCGCCCTGGCCGGTGCTCCGCTGGCGCCTCGCGAGCACTGCGAACGGGACCGAACGGGGAGACGAGCGATGACCGGCTCATTTCTCCGCGGTGCCGCAGCCGTCGTGGGCGTCAGCGAATTCCACTACAAACGAGGCGAATCGCCCGACAGCGAACTTCGGATGACGTTGCGCGCCATCGTCGAGGCTGCTGCCGAGGCCGGGGTGTCGCCCCGCGAGATCGACGGCTTCGTCTCGTACGGCGGCGGTGACAACGACGGGACCGTCGTGGGTGCGTCACTGATGTCGCACCGGATCCGCTGGTCCACCATGATCTGGGGTGGTGGCGGTGGTGGTGCCGCCGCGGCGATCACCAACGCGGCGGTCGCTATCGCAGCGGGCCAAGCACAGTGCGTGGTCGTGTACCGCGCCATGGCACAGCGGGATTCCGGCCGCCTCGGATATGCCAAGCACCATTTCGACGGTCACATGCTCCCGCACGGAGTCGGATCCCCCGCCCAGGCCTGCGCACTGCGCACCCAGCGGATGCTCGAGCACGACGGGGTCCCGGAATCCGCGATGAGGTCCCTGGTTCTCGCCGACTACGTACATGCGCAGCAGAATCCGGGTGCCGCGGCGTTCGGGCGTCCTCTCGACGAGTCGACCTACGAAGCCTCGCGGATGATAGTCGAGCCGTACCGGCTCTACGATTGTTCTCGTGAGAACGACGGAGCCGTTGCTCTGATCCTCGTCGCTGCCGAGCGCGCCGAGAAGCTCCATCCGAATCCGGCCTACGTGCTGGCCGGCAGTCAGGGCGCGGTAGGGGGCTACGCCGTCGACACGGAGAACGATCTCGACTACACCTCGGCGGGATTCTCCGGGGCGGCGGGGGTCGCGGAGAGTCTGTGGGCAGATGCCGACCTCGGTCCCGACCAGGTCGATGTCGTCCAGGTCTACGAGAACTTCAGTGGTTCCGGGGTGGCCGCGCTGATCGATCACGGGCTGTGCCCACCCGGCGCCGAAGCCGGCAAGGTCATGACCCTCGAGAATCTGACGGCTCCGCACGGACTGCTCCCGGTGAACACCAGCGGGGGCAATCTCGCAGATTCGTTCGTCAACGGGATGGGGCTGGCAGTCGAGGCCGTGCGCCAGGTGCGCGGACGCTCGGCAAACCAGGTGCCCGGGGCGAAGGTGTCCCTGTTCATCGGCGGGCCCATGGCCGCACTCTCGAGTTCGGTCCTTCTCTGCACGCGCGACGTGTTGTGAGCTGAAAGGAAGCAGGACATGAGCACCGACACCGACACCGACATCGATGGCGTCTCGATCGCCCAGCGGATCGTCGGGGCCTGGGAACTCGTCGAGTACTCGACAACCTCCGATACGGGAAAGGTCGACTACCCGCTGGGTCCCGAGCCTCGCGGACTGATCATCTACTCGGCGGACGGGTACATGTCGGCACAGATCATGCGTTCCGGCCGAACCCTCTACCGGACCCGCAACGTGCACAGCGGCGAGATGGGCGAACGAAGCGAGGCCGCCGGGGGGTACCTCGCCTATTCGGGTCCCTACCGTGTCGACGAGGACAACTCCGCTGTCTGGCACGAGATGGCGGTATCGCTGTATCCGAACTGGATCGGCGACGACCAGAAGCGGTACGTGCGCTTCGAGGGTGACGTGATGACCCTGTCGTCGGATCCGCTCGTGTTCCGCACCACCACGCTGTCTCCGGCACTGGTCTGGCGACGGATCACTCCCCGCGCGGTACGGACGGCGCCATGAGCCCGATGCAGCTCGTTCCTGCAGGCGAGATCCGGGTGCACATCGCACCGGCCAGATGAGAGGACGACACGTGTCGACGCGAGTGGACAGCAGCACCGGCCCGGCAACGGACACTCGGGCGCTCCGCGACGTCTTGGGACATTTCTGCTCCGGTGTGACGGTGGTGACGGCGATGGTGGGCGACGAACCGGCCGGATTCACCTGTCAGTCGTTCTCGGCGCTGTCGCTGGATCCGCCCCAGGTCCTGCTGTGCCCGAGCCGGCGTTCGACGAGCTGGCCGGCGATTCGTACCGTCGAGACGTTCTGTGTCAACGTACTTTCCTCGGGCCAACACGCTCTCAGTGACCGCTTTGCGAAATCGGGGGGCCGGAAATTCGACGGAGTGCGGTGGCGCCCGGCCGAGGGCGGCGCGCCGATCATCGGCGGGGTGGCAGCGTGGTTCGAGGTGGCGCTGGCTGCGGAGCACGACGGTGGCGATCACCTCATCGCGGTTGCCGACCTCCTCGACTTCGGGTCCGATCCGACCACGCAGCCACTGGTTTTCCATCGGAGTCGATACGGCGGGGTTGTGGAACTGAGTCTCGGGTCGATCGAAAGGGGGACGTGATGGGACGACCGGCAAAGCCTCTGATCAGCCGGAGTTCGACGATCGCGGCAAGCATCGAGATCATCGACACCGAAGGTATGGCTGCGTTCAGCCTGCCGCGCGTGGCCAAACACCTGAACGTGAAAACCTCCTCGCTGTATCACCACTTCGCCGATCGCCGTGAGCTCATGACAGAGGTGGCGAAGGAGCTCATGACCGGGGCCACGGTGCCCGAGTATTCGTCGGATACCGACTGGGTGGAATGGTTCGTCGAACTCAGCCTCAACTACCGCGACGCGATTCTCCGCCATCCCAATGCCGCTCTCGTGCTGGTGCAGTTTCTTCCGCGCGACGTCCTCACGAGAACGTACGAAATGTGTGCCCGAATCCTCGAGGACGGGGGCGTACCGGCGCGCCTGCACGTGGTGATCCTGGACGGACTGGAGAAACTGGCACTCGCCACCACTCTGAGCGATCTCATGCGCGACCCGGTCGGCAGCACGGAGGTCTTCCCGAATGTCGACGAGCGGAGACACCCGACGCTCACCCGCGCGCTGGCAGCCAACCGATGGTCGTCGCGCGAGCTCTTCGTGGTAGCGATCCGAGGATTCCTCGCCGGTGTGATGGGTGTGGCCACCGCACCGGTGAGCGACGAAGGTCTGCGGGACCTCGTCGGATCGTAAGCGGTAAGCCGTTGCTTCTTATGCCTTCTCGGTGACCGAGCAGCTCGGTGTACCGGTGAATTCTGTCAACTCGATGATACGGAGTAAGCCATCGTGACCCTTGATCTGTACGTGGACGGCACGTGGAGTGCCTCCACGAGCGCGGAGCGTATCGACGTCGTCAACCCGACCACCGAGGAACGCATAGGGGATGTCCCCGCCGGGGCTGCCGCAGATGTCGATGTGGCGGTGGCTGCTGCGCGGCGGGCCTTGGAGCAGTGGTCACAGACCGCGCCGCACACGCGGGCGGAGTTCGTCTCGCGTCTGGCCGACGAACTGGAGCGGCGACAGGAGGAGATCACCGATATCGTCGTCGCCGAGGTCGGCACCCCACGCAGGGTGGCGCGTTGGGCCCAGGTCGGACTGGGTATCGTCGACCTGCGTGAGGCCGTGACCGCAGCGAGGGACTTCCCGTGGGAAGAACAGCTCCGCAACTCCCTGATCGTGCGTGAGCCTGTCGGGGTGATCGGGTGTATCACGCCCTGGAACTACCCGTTGCACCAGATCACCGCCAAAATCGGGGCTGCGCTCGTGACCGGGTGCACGGTGGTCGTCAAGGCCAGCGAGGTTGCCCCGTTCACCGCCCACGCCCTGGCGGAAGCGGTCGACGCTGCCGGAGTTCCGGCCGGCGTATTCAATCTGGTTCACGGGTACGGTCCGATCGTCGGCGAGGCCATCGCCATTCATCCGGACATCGATATGGTCAGCTTCACGGGATCGAACTCGGTCGGCAAGCGAGTCCTCGAACTGGCCGCCGGGACAGTGAAGCGGGTGTCGGTCGAACTGGGTGGAAAGAGCGCCGCTGTGCTGCTCGACGACCTCAGCGACGAGGAGTTCGGTAAGGCCGTGCCGCACACCGTGCGTGCCTGCTACATGAACGGCGGACAGTCCTGCAATGCGCAGACTCGTTTGGTCGTACCGCGCTCCCGCCTGGCCGAGGCGGAGAAGCTCGCCGCGAAGGCGGCCGCGGCATATGCGCCCGGCGATCCCGCCGACGGCGACACGAAGCTCGGACCCATGGTTACCGCATCTCAGCGTGAGCGGGTCCTCGACTACATCCGTGCCGGCGTCAAGGAGGGCGCAAAGCTCGTCGCCGGGTCGGTCGACGCACCGGCCCGTACCGGATTCTTCGTCGAACCGACCGTGTTCTCGGAGGTGGACCCGGACAGCACGATCGCTCAGGAGGAGATCTTCGGTCCGGTGCTGTCGATCATCGCGTACGACACACCCGAGCAAGCGATCGAGATCGCGAACGGCACGATCTTCGGTATCGCCGGCGCTGTGTGGTCCGGCGACCCCGAGCGCGCGAAGTCGGTTGCGCGCAGGATGCGTGCGACGCAGATCGAGGTCAACGGTGGAAAGTTCAACGGCGCTGCGCCTTTCGGCGGATTCAAGCAATCCGGCCATGGGCGTGAGGGCGGGGCATTCGGCCTCGAGGAGTTTGTCGAAATCAAGAGTCTGCAGCTGTAGCGACGTTCTTGCGGGGACCGCCGCGGTCCCGCGAAGGAGTGAGCACGATGGTCTACACCGATCTTCCGTACGACGAGGCGACGAAAGCGGGTTTTGCCCGGGCGTTGTTCGATCACCTCGACCACGACACCACCGATATGGCGCCGGAGATCCTCGAGGTCGATCCGCGCGTCTACACCGATCCGGAACTGGCGGCCCGCGAGCGCAGAGAGCTGTTCGGATATGTGCCGATCATCGCGGCGCACAGCACCGAATTGCCCGGCAACCACGACTTTGCGACGGTCCAGTTGCCGAACAACGAGATTGTTCTCGTTCGGCAGGCGGACGGTGGGGTTCGTGGGTTCGTGAACACCTGCCGGCATCGAGGCGCCCGGCTCGTTCCCGAGGAGAGGGGTTCGAAGCGCATCTTTTCGTGCCGCTACCACGGGTGGGCGTATGGGAGCGATGGCAGTCTGCGGTCGATCGCGGACGAGCCGACGTTCGGGAGGGTCGATCGTCGCTGCATGAGCCTGCTGGAGGTTCCGGTCGAGGAGCGACATGGTTTCGTCTGGGTCGTCGACTCCGCCGCGGGTGATCGAACGATCGACATCGCGGAGTGGCTCGGCCGGGAGTTCGACGAGTCCCTCGCCGCCATGGAGATGGACAAGTACCACTGCCATATCGCCCAGAACTTCGATGTGGACATCAACTGGAAGGTCTTGATGGATGCCTTCCTCGACGGCTACCACATCACCTCGACCCACGCCGGAACTGTTGCGCCGTACTTCTACAACAACGCGCAATCCTGGGAACCCATGGGCAGGCACGGACGAATGGTCACGGCACGCAAGAGCATCGACACGGTGCGAGGTGTCGCGCCCGCGGACGCCCCGATCGACCGGCACATCACCGTTGCGCACTTTCTGATGCCCAATATGTCGGTGCTGCGTCAACCGGATCATCTGGAGGTGCTCAACTTCGTCCCTGCTCCGGGCACGCCCGTCGGGACTCGGATGCAGATGCGTCTTCTCACTCGGGAACCTGCCGTGACGGACGAGCAGAAGGCGCGGTGGGACAAGAACTGGAACATTCTGATGGCGGTACTTCGAGAGGAGGACCTCGTCGTCAACGAGGGTCTGCAGAAGGCCGTTACGAACACGGACATCGGACCGATCTACTTCGGGCGAAACGAGATTGCCAATCAGCATTTTCATCAGTGGATGGCGCGTGCGTTCGAGGATTCGAGGAAGTGGGGCTGAGCTCCGAAGTGCTCATTCCGGGCTTGTCGCCAGTACCGATAGACATTAGATTATTGCCCGTGTGATGCAGGGCATACCGCGGTGGTAAAGAGCGTCTCCCGCAGCCCCGCACCTCGACGGTCGCGATGGGCTTGCAATCGAACGATTCTGCCCCGTTGTCGACACACGTCGACAACCGCCACTCGCGCGTTCGTCGGCATCGAACCCAGATACCCCACAACCCGAAGGAACCCAACATGTCGCAGATCTCCGGCCCGGGGAAGGAAAGGGCCGTCTCGGGTGCCCGATCCGTGGTCCTCACCTGCTTGGCCATCACCATCCTCGATGGTGTCGACCTCATCATGTTCGGCGCGGTGCTTCCGACGTTGCTGGAAATCGAACAGTGGGGGATCACCACCGCCTCGGCAGGGTTGATCGGCAGCTTGTCGCTGTTCGGAATGATGGCCGGCGCAATGCTGGCCGGCTACCTCACGGACCTCGTCGGCCGGCGACCGATCGTGCTCGCCTGCATTGTGAGCTTCAGTCTGTTCACCGGGTTATGTGCCATTGCGCCGAATCTCGAGACCTTCGGCCTCTTCCGGTTGCTTGCCGGCCTCGGCTTCGGCGGAGCCCTCCCCACCCTGATTGCGCTCACCCAGGAATACGTCAAGGTCGACCGACGGCAGTTCTACAACGGCGTCATCCAAACCGGTTTTCCCATCGGCGGGTGCGTGGTCGCCATCGCCGCCATCTTCATGATCCCTGCCTTCGGCTGGGAATCGATGTTCGCAGTGGGTGGCCTCCTTGGGGTCGTGTTGTTCGTCATCGCATACCGAAGCCTGCCCGAATCGATCGCTTTCCTAGTGAGCAAGGGCCGGCACGATGAGGCCCGCGCGTTGACGCAGCGTTACTCGGTTGATCACGGTGCCGAATCCGGCCTGGCCCTGGAGGAGTCGAAAACCGCGAATGCCGGTTCCAAGTCGGGTCTCAAGCTCCTGTTCGCACCCGGATACAGGATCGCGACGATCATGTTCCCGCTCATCACCTTCTTCGGCCTTCTCGTCTCGTACGGCATGAACACCTGGATTCCTCAGATGCTGAGGGCCTCCGGCTACGATCTCGGGTCCGCGTTGACGTTCCTGCTCGCCTTCAACATCGGTAGCGGGTTCGGCATGGTGGTCATCACCGGTCTGGCGGATCGACTGGGATCGCGTCCGGTGATCTCGGTGAGCTTTGTCGGGGGAGCGATCGCAGTGTCCGCCCTGACCCTGCAGCCGGCACAGGCGCTCGTGTTCGGGTTGGTTCTGCTGATCGGCTTCTGTGCGTCCTCCACGACGGGCGTTTACGGATTCGTCGGGGTCTTCTACCCGGCCGCTGCGCGTGGCACAGCGCTCGGACTGGCGGTGGGGCTGGGCAGGTTGGGTGGTGTCTGCGGGCCCATTCTCACCGGAATGATCATGAGCTCTGCGCTCGGAGCGGACTGGGCCTACTACGCCTTCGCGTTCGCTGGAGTGGCTGCCGCAGTGCTGGTGTCGTTGGTTCCCCGAAGGACCAATGCCATGCATCGGACGGACGCGCCTGTCGAAAAGGCCGCGGAGCCTGCCTGATCGATTCCGAAACGTGAGGGGGCTGGGAGACGGAGGCGCGCACGTAGCCTTCATCTGCGACCCGAGCTTCGCGACGTTCCTGCTGTGTCGCACTGGCGGCTCTATCGACAGCAGAGGGCCGGCATCAGGGCTCCGGCGGTTGTGTAACCTACGTACGTTAGATATTGTGGTGTGATGTCGCCCACATCCGGCCCGGCGCTCCCGAGCCTCTCGGTCGACGAGGGCGGACAGGGGTGTCACCGACCGTACCGATGGCGCAGAAGGGCCGACCGCTATGAGGATGAAGACGAGATTGACCTGCCCGTGTGGAGCCGTGGTCACGGGCACGGATGAAGACGACCTGGTTGCGAAGGCCCGGTCGCACCTGAGCGAGTCACATCCCGGAATGGAGTACTCGCGCGATGAGATTCTCTTCATCGCGTACTAGCAGTGTCGCGTACCGGCAGTGTTTCGCCAATGGTCAAGCGGCTGTTCATCAACGACATCGATGCGGTGAGGAGTCGATTCCCGCGCAAGGGTCCTCGACACGTCGATCCGGCTCGGCTGATTTACAAAGAACGATTGACGTATCACTTCTCATGTATGTAAGCTGAATCACATGACGGTGCGAACTCTGTAGGGAAGTCGCCGTCCTCCAGCATCTTCCATCCCTCTGTTACATGTTCGAGCTGAGGAGCTTTGATGAAACTCGAAGGTAAGGTCGCGCTGATCACCGGTGCCGGGTCCGGGTTGGGACGCGAGGCGTCGCAGTTGTTCGCGTCGGAGGGCGCGAAGATCGCGGTGGTCGATATCGATCCGGAGCGTGCGAAGGGCACGGTCGAGTTGGTCGAGCAGCAGGGTGGTTCGGCGATCGCGGTCACCGCCGATGTACGCGTCGAGCAGCAGGTGGTCGATGCGGTGGCGGCGACGGTGGCGGCGTTCGGCAAGCTCGACATCGCGTGGGCCAATGCCGGGATCGTCTCGCGCGGTGGTGTGCCGTCCGTTGCGGGCGGTGAGCAGGTCGAGTTCCAGGATCTGACGGACGCGGACTGGCAGGACGTCATCGGGGTGAACCTGTCCGGCGTGTTCTACACCGCGAAGGCGGCGGTGCCGGCGTTGCGGGCCAATGGTGGCGGTGTCATCCTGGCGACCTCGTCGGCGGCGTCGTTCGTGGCGTACCACAGCATCGCAGCGTATTCGGCGACGAAGGCCGGTGTGAACGGGATGGTTCGCGGTCTGAGCCTGGATCTGGGCAAGTACGGGATCCGGGTGAATGCGATCGCCCCGACGCACGGGATGTCGCCGAACTTCCTGGCGCCGGCCGGTGCTCCGGTGGTGGGGCAGTCGTACGAGGAGGTCGCCGGTCCGTGGGACCCGAGTGTCTCGCCGATTCCGCTCAAGCTCAATCGTCCGCCGTCGCTGAAGGACAATGCGCGGGCTGCGTTGTTCCTCGTGTCGGACGAGTCGGCATACATATCCGGTGTCACCCTGCCGACCACCGACGGCGGCACCTTGTCTCGTGTGGCGATGATGTTCCCCGAAGACGGGAACAACCCGCCGCCGATGGTCACCGGCGAGGAATGACGATGACTGCCCACGACACGGAAGCGCAGTCAGGCACGCGCCGACTCGTCGTGGATCGGTCGGCGTGCGCCGGGCACGGCCTCTGTTACGGCCGCGCCCCCGAAATCATCGACTGCGACGATGCCGGATACCCGGTGCTCGTGCAGGAAACGCTCAGGACCGAGGAGCACATCGTGGCGGCCGAGGAGGCCGTCGCGATGTGCCCCGAACGAGCCCTGAGCCTCGAAACACTCTGACTTCTCGAGCAACACAGACCCTTCGAACGGGGCGATCAGCATGACCATCACCGACGAAATGTCGACACCTGTCGTCGACTTCGACATCTACGACCCGTCGCTCACGGACCCGGTGGACACCGTGCAGGAGAAGGTCGCCGAACTCGCGGCCAAAGGCCCTGTCGTCTACTCGACCGCGCACGGCGGCCACTGGATCGTCACCCGGTACAAGGAGCTCCACGAGGTCCTCCGCGACCCGGAAACCTTCTCGAGTTACCCGAACAACCTCGTCAATGCCGGGGACGGCAAGTTTCTGCCGCTCGAGCTCGACCCGCCGGAGCACACCGGATATCGGGTGGCCCTGCAGCCGCTGTTCTCCCCGAACCGGATGAAGGCGCTGTCCGAGCAGATCCGGGGCGTGGTCAACGAACTGATCGACAGTTTCGCGGGCAAGGGTGAGGCGGAGTTCATCGCCGACTTCGCGCACGAGCTGCCCACCCGCGTCTTCCTCGCGTTGATGGACTGGCCACTCGAGGACGCCCCGATACTCACCGAGGCCACCGACACCGCCCTGATGGGCAAGCCCGGCGCCAGCGAGGACGAGTCGGCGAAGGCACGCGCCGAGGCAGCCCAGCAGATGTTCGCCTACTTCCAGAAGATCGTCGACGAGCGTCGCGCGAACCCCGGTGAGGATGTCACCTCCGCACTCATCCGCACCGAGGTCGACCTCGAGGACGGCAAGCGACTGCTCACCGACGAAGAGCTGACCCGCATGTTCTTCCTCCTGCTCATCGCAGGTCTGCACACCGTTCAGGGATCGCTGGCCTGGGCCGTGATCCACCTGGTGAACAATCCTCGTCAGCGCGCCGCGCTCATCGAGGACGACTCGCTGATCCCGAACGCCGTCGAGGAGGTCCTGCGGATCGAGGCTGCAGTGAGTATGGGCCGCCGTGCGACCCGCGACGTCGAACTCGGCGGGGCGAAGATCAAGGCCGGCGACCAGTTGCTGCTGGTGCTCTGTTCGGCCAACCGCGACGGAAGCGAATTCGAGGATCCCGACGAGTTCGTGATCGACCGGTCACCGAACCGGCACCTGACATTCGGTGCCGGTCCGCACCGGTGCCTGGGCTCACATCTGGCCCGCATCGAACTGTCGATCGCGCTCGAGGAACTGCACCGCCGGATTCCGGACTACGAACTCGTCGAATCCGATCCGCCGATCCTGCACGCAACGCAGGTGCGGGGCTGCTTGCGGCTTCCGATCAGGTTCACACCGACGACCTGAGCGTCGGATCGGCAGGTTCCATGGATTCAGAAGGGTGCAACGCGTTGACTGCCAGTAACGTATCCGAGGATCTGCTCGTCGACTTCGACGTGTACGACCCAGCTCTCGCCGCTCCGGTCGATGTCTTCCAGAAAAAGGCCGCCGAACTCCGTGCCCGCGGACCGATCGTCTACTCCCCGCACCACGGTGGGCACTGGATCGTCACGCGGTACGCGGACATCTTCCGCATCCTGCGCGATGCCGAGACGTTCTCCAGCTATCCGAACAACCTGGTCGATGCCGGCCAGGGCAAGTTCATCCCGGTCGAGATCGATCCGCCCGAGCACACGCAGTATCGTCAGGCGCTCCAGCCACTGTTCGGTCCGGCGCGGATGAAAGAGCTCGAGCCGAGGATCCGCGAGATCATCAACCAACTGATCGACGGCTTCGCGGACTCCGGCCGGTGCGAATTCGTTGCCGAGTTCGCGCATGCGCTGCCGACTCGTGTCTTCCTCAGTCTCATGGGCTGGCCTCTCGACGATGCCGAACAGTTCACGGAGTGGACGGATATTGCGCTCCAGGGGATTCCGGGAGCCGGCGAGGAGGAATCCGCCCGTGCCCGGGCAGAAGCGGCAACGAACGTGTTCGAGTACTTCGGTGCATTCGTGGATCGGGTGCGTTCCGGGCAGGAGGACTCGGAGAGCGTCACCGCACAGATCATCGATACCCCGATCCGGATGGACGGAGTCGAGCGGCACCTCACTGACGAGGAACTGCGCCGCATGTTCTTCCTGCTGCTCATTGCCGGACTGCACACGGTGCAGGGTTCACTCGGTTGGGCCATGGTGCACCTTGCGAACAACCCGGTGCAACGGCAGGCGCTCATCGACGACAGCAGCCTGGTGCCGGACGCAGTCGAGGAGATCCTCCGCATCGAAGCCGCCGTCAGCATGGGCCGGCGGGCCACCCGCGATGTCGAGATCGCCGGCGTCAACATCAAGGCCGACGATCAATTGTTGCTCCTGCTGTGTGCGGCCAACCGCGACGAAGCCGAGTTCGACAATCCGGACGCGTTCGTGATCGATCGTGGCCCGAACAGGCATCTGTCGTTCGGCGCAGGGCCGCATAGGTGCCTCGGGTCTCACCTCGCCCGCCTCGAGCTCACCTTGGCGATGGAGGAGATACATCGGAGAATCCCCGACTACGCGCTGGTCGACAGTGATCCGCCGTTGATGCACGGCACGTCGGTGCGTGGGTGCGTGCGGCTACCGCTCACGTTCACACCGGAATCGCGAAGCTGACACGAGGAAGGGGACCCGATTCGATCGGGTCCCCTTCCTCGTGTGCCGGGGCTCAGGCCTTCAGCAGATCACGGTGGATGATTTCCTTCATGATCTCGTTGGTGCCACCATAGATCCGCTGGATGCGGGCGTCGATGAAGGCCTTCGCGACCGGGTATTCCATCATGTAGCCGTAGCCGCCGTGGAACTGCACACCGGCGTCGATCACACGGCCCTGCAACTCGGTGGCCCACAGCTTCGCCTTGGACGCGTCGACCGCGGTGAGCGTGCCCTTGTTGTGTTCCCGGACGCAGCGATCGAGGTAACTGCGTGAGACCTCCACCGCCGTCTGCAGTTCCGCGAGAGTGAAGCCCATTCCCTGGAACTCGCCGATGCGCTTGCCGAAGGCGGTGCGTTCCTTGACGTAGTCGAGTGTCCAGCTCATGACGGCCTCGGCGGACACCTGCGCGGCGATGCCGATACCGAGCCGCTCCAGCGGAAGGCTCTGCATGAGGTATCCGAAGCCCTGCCCCAGCTCGCCGAGCACATTCTCCTTGGGAACTCGGACATCCTCGAAGAACAACTCGGCCGTGTCCTGGGCGTGCAGACCGACCTTGTCGAGCTTGCGGCCGCGGGAGAACCCGGGCGTTCCGTCTTCGACCACGAAGAGGCTGAACCCTCGCGAACCGGCTGCGGGGTCGGTCTTGGCGAAGACGATGACGAGGTCGGCCAGGATGCCGCTCGTGATGAACGTCTTGGACCCGTTGAGGACCCAATGGTCGCCGTCGCGCACTGCGGTGGTGGTGATGCCCCGCAGGTCGCTGCCGGCGGCCGGTTCGCTCATCGCGATCGCGCCGATCGTCTCGCCCGTGACGAATCCGGGCAACCACCGCTGCTTCTGCTCATCGGTGGCATGGCGGAGCAGGTAGTTGAGGACGATGTCGTCGTTGGTCGAGAACCCGGACTGCAGCGCGGACGCGCCCACCCGCGCAATCTCGGACTGGATCACGACGCGAAAGCGGTAATCGAGCTCGCCGGGCCCGCCGTACTGCTCAGGGACGCTCAGGCCCAGCAGTCCTTGCTTACCCGCGGCGAGCCAGGTTTCCCGGTCGATGAGCCGGTCGGCGTCCCACTTCTCGAGATTTGGGACGACGTGCTTGTCGACGAAGCTCCGCACGGAGTCGCGAAACAGTTCGTGGTCGTGTTCGAAGAGATCGCTCTCCATGTAATCCTCCTGATGCGGGGCGCCCGCAGGCGCCCCGCTGTGGTGTTCGGTGTCAGTTCTCGCCGACGAGTTTCTGGATCTCGCGGCGGAAGACCTGGTTGGCAACCTCGTTGCGGCCCAGGAGCATGTTGCCGGCGTTCGCGCTGTCCATGGCGACCTGCGAACCACGCAGGATCGGGAAGTCCTCGTTGTGGAGGACCGCGATCAGGATCTCGACGTTCTTGTCCCAGATCCGATTCCAGCGCTCCTCGGTCATGCCGCTGTCTTCGAGCGTCGGTGCGATCAGACGGATCTCCATGTGGCAGCGCTGCGGATCGCTCCGGTGGGGGCGGAAGGTGAGCAGCTGGAAATGGTCGGGCTGCTTGAGCAGGGTGCTGTTGGGACCCACCAGGTGGCTTTCCGTCACGTGCTCGGCGAGGCTGCGATCGCCGGGGTCTTCCTCGATCCACCGGTCGATGGTCTTGCGGAGATTGAGGAACCGGCAGTGATGTCCGAAGTCCTCGAAGGCCATGACGTTGGTGTGGATGTGCTTGGCGGCGGTGTTCGGGTGCGCGTACTGGATGTGGTAGCCGTCGAGGAACGCGTCCTGCATCAGCTTCCAGTTGACGGGCTCGTCGAAGCGCTGAACTCGGGTAGTCACCATTTTGTCCATGCCGTATGCCCCCATGATCGAGTCCATTTCGGGGCCGAGCCAGTCTGCGACATCGATGGTGGCGTCGGCGTCGTCGACAACCCAGACGAATCCGTGACGTTCCTCGGTCGGGAGTTGCACGAGGTTCCGTTCGGAACGGTCGGCGTCACCGAACGTGTTGTCGCGGGTGATGGTGCGCAGCGCGCCGTCGGTGTCGTAGGACCAGCGATGGTACGGGCAGGAGAACAGGCGGCAACGGCCCTTCTCCTCCTTCTCGACCATCGCGCCGCGGTGACGACATTGGTTCACCAGGGTTTTGACGCTGCCGTCGCGCTGACGGACGACGATGACATTGTTCCGCGGCAACTGGAGGGTGACGAAATCGCCCGCGCGGGGGATCTCGGAGCCGTGGATGATGATCGACGGAACCCGGCCGAAGACACGCTCGCGTTCGAGCTTGGCGATCTCCGGATCGGTGAACTCGACGGGTTCAAACCACGTGACGTGCTCGAATTCGTCGGTGGTGTCGTTGCGCAGATGGTCGAGAGCGCGGCGAATGCGTTCCTCGCGGGGAATTCCGACCTCTGTCATGGCTGCCCTCCAGGCGGTGGTTCGGATCGATGACGCTAAATCTAACTCAAGTAGTTTTAAGTGTAAACCCCGGACCGGTTGCGGGTGGCGCTTCGGCCGTTGCGGCCCTATACCGATCGGCATTAGATTTATGAGAACTGACCCGCAGATGAGGAGCGAACAGGATGATCTCGTATCAGTGGTGTTCGGAACTGGATTCCGGCGATCGGGACGAGGTGCTGGCTCTTGTCGCCGCGGCCGCCGAGTACGACGAGGAAGCCGGGTTCTCGCGGATCCACCCCGGTGATGTGACCTCGACGAGTCGCGACGGCGTCCGCGTCTCCCATCTGCCGATCAAGGCGCGCAAGGACCTGAGCGCGCGCGACGACGCGCCGCTGGTGATTGTGGCGTACCTGCACCTGCAGGTGGACGGCGAGGGGCTGGGTACCGTGCAGTTCGTCGTCCATCCGGACTACCGGTCGCGCGGTGTGGCCACGATGCTGGTCGAGGAGATCGGCCTGGGCACGACAGCGGACGGCGGCTGGGAGCGCACCGGTGCGGTGGCTCTGCGCTGCTGGGCGTACAGCACGCACCCCGCGTCCGAACGTCTCGCGCGACGGTTCGGCATCCCGGCGGTGGGCAGGCTGTGGACGTTGTTCCGCCACCTGTCCGGCCCGTTCGCGATCCCGCTCGACGAGGTCGCGGCGCCCGAGGGCATCACGACGGGCGAGGCGCGTCCGCTCGGTGATCCGGCGGTGTCGCGGGCGATCGACGAGGTGCTGGACGCGGCGTCGCTCGTACCCGCGCAACGCGAGCGCCTCGCCGACGAGATCCGCCTCGGTTCCGGCAATGTGCTGGTCGCAACCGACTCTTCGGGAGCGAAGGTGGGGTTCGTGTGGTCCGATCCGGCGCTGTCCACCCACCTCGAGTTGGATGCGGCGTCGGTCCGGGCGCTCGTGCTCACGGAGACCGCCCGCGGGGCGGGCCTCGGGATGACGCTCCTCACGATGGCACTCGGGGCGCTGCGCGACGCGGGGGCCCAGATCGCCCTGATTCGTATCGACCCGGACGACGCGGGGGCGGTGCGCACGTGCCGGTTGATGGCATTCGAGCAGGAGGGGGAACATTCCTGCTACCAGGTCGGCGAGTGGGCCGAGGCGCCCAGCTTCCGAGTCCGCCCGGGTGAGACGAGCGACGAATCTTGTCCGACGTTGACCTAAAGGGTTTAGGCAACTACCGTCTGTGGTGCGCCTCACACTGATGTGTGGGTCCCCAACTTCACTACGTTCCCACGCACGGGCGCTTGCCCGCCCGGAGCTGGGGCGTGCAATCGGAGGAGAACACTCATGGGTCGACTCGAAGGCAAGGTCGCTTTCATCACCGGTGCGGCGCGAGGCCAGGGGCGCTCGCACGCCGTCCGGCTCGCCGAAGAGGGGGCATCCGTCATCGCGATGGACATCTGCGACCAGATCCCCACGGTCTTCTATCCGATGGCGACCAGCGACGACCTTGCCGAGACCGAGCGGCTGGTCAAGGAGGCCGGAGGCTCGATCGTCGCGTCCATTGGAGACGTCCGCAACATCGAGGATGTCCAGCGGGCCTACGACGCGGGCATCGCACAGTTCGGCAAGGTCGACATCGTGCTGCCGAACGCCGGCATCATGCCGGTGATCGGTCCCGGTGAACAGCGCCAGGCATGGCACGACGCAATCGACACCATGCTCACCGGGGTATGGCACGTGCTCGAGGTGACGGTGCCGCACCTCGTCGAACGGGGGGAGGGCGGGTCGATCATCATCACGAGTTCTGCGGCCGGCCTGACGAGCATCGGGCTGAACACCCTCCCCGGTCAGGTCGGGTACAGCGCCGCCAAGCACGGTGTTGTCGGTCTCATGCGGATCTACGCGAAACAGCTTGCCCCGCACAGCATTCGGGTGAACACTGTGCACCCGACCGGCGTGAACACGCCTATGGTGGCGAACGCGGAGTACGGCGAGTTCGTCAACTCCCATCCCGAGGTTGCCGCCGACGAGTCGTACAAGAACCCGATGCCGGTCGAATTGATCGAGGCCGTCGACATCAGCAACGCGATCGTCTACCTCGCCTCCGACGAGGCTCGTTACGTCACCGGTGTCACGTTCCCGGTCGACGCCGGCTACAACATCCGCTGAAGCGAAGGAGCTTTCACATATGACCACCACCGAAGCCTCGACGGGTACCACCCCGTCGATCGCCGACCGAGAACAGGTTTTCATCGGCGGCCGCTGGGTCGATTCGACCGGCGGCGAATGGGTCGACGTCGTCGACTCGTTCACCGAGGAGAAGGTCGCGCGGGTGCGCACCGCCACGGTCGAAGACGTCGCCAAAGCGGTTGCCGCAGCGCGTGAATCGTTCGACAAGGGCGAGTGGTCGTCTCGCAGCATGGCAGAGCGCGCCGATGTCGTCGACGCCATCGCCGACCGCCTCGAACGGCGGGTGGACGAGCTCACCCCGATCGGGGTCATCGAGGTCGGCGTGCCTGTGAGCGTCAGCCGGCCGACCCAGGAGATGGTCGGCGGGTTGTTCCGTGCGGTGGCCGCGGTGGCCCGCACGTTCGAGACCACCGAGGAGCGTCCGCGCGCAGCGGGCGGTGTCTCGCGCATCGTGAAGGAACCGACGGGCGTCGTTGCCGCGATCATCCCGTGGAACGGCCCGGTCGGCACGATCGCGTTCAAGCTCGCCCCGGCGCTGGCCGCGGGCTGCTCGGTCGTGCTCAAGACCGCACCGGAGGCACCGCTCTCGCCGTCGGTGTTCGCGGACATCATCGCCGAGCTGGTCGCGGAAGGTCGCATTCCCGAGGGGGTCGTCAGCGTGCTGTGCGCCGACCGCGAGGTGTCGGAGACGCTCGTGACCAACCCCGACGTCGACCACGTCACCTTCACCGGCAGCACCGCGGCGGGCCGGCGCATCATGTCGCTGGCCGGCGAGCGCATCGCGCGTGTCTCGCTCGAACTCGGCGGCAAGTCCGCGGCGATCATCCTCGACGACGCCGACATCAACCACGTGGTGCAGACGCTCCCCATGGGGGGCTGCATGCAGTCCGGTCAGGCGTGCATCGCCCTCTCGCGCGTGCTCGTCTCCCGCAAGCGTCACGACGAGGTGCTCGAGGTCCTGAAGGCCGCGTACGGCGCGTTGCCGATCGGCAACCCGTGGGAGCCGACCAATTTCCTCGGCCCGCTCGCGTCGAAGCGTCAGCAGGATCGCGTCCTGGGATACATCGACATCGCGAAGGAGGACGGCGCGAGGGTCGTGCTCGGCGGCGGTCGACCGGAGGGATTCGACAAGGGCTTCTTCGTCGCACCGACACTGCTCGACAACGTCGACCCCGACTCCCGGATCGCGCAGGAAGAGGTCTTCGGTCCGGTCATCTCGGTGATCACCTACGAAGACGAAGAGGACGCCATCGCGATCGCCAACAACTCGATGTACGGGCTGTCGGGTGCGGTGTACACGGAGGACATCGACCACGGGTTCGAGGTTGCGCGGCGCATCCGCACCGGCACCATCAGCGTGAATACCGCGACGATGGACTTCACCCTGCCGTTCGGCGGCTATAAGCAGTCCGGCGTGGGCCGTGAGGGCGGCCTCGAAGGTCTCGAGGAGTTCTTCGAGATCAAGACCGTCCACATGCCCGCTCCGGCCCGGTAGGACCGACGACGACGCCCCGCGATTCGATCCGCGGGGCGTCGTCGTTGCGTCGTGGGTGGTCGTACGACTGCCGAACAGGTCAGTGGGCCGACACGCTCAGTGGGTCGACACGCTCAGTTGGCTCTTGTCCGCGATCTCTACCTGAGCGTTGCGCACCACGCCGTGGAGGAAGCTGCGGATCATCTCCTCGAACAACTGCCGGGAGGTCATCTCGTTCTCGGCGAGAGCCCGCGCCAGCAGCGGCTGCGACTCCGGGTCGACGTTCGGGAAGATCGTGTTCTTCGTACTCGGCTTGCGCATCGCCTCGGTGAGCACTGCGCCCAGCGTCAAACGCTCCATGCCGTCGAGAATCTGGACGTGCAGGCGGGCCGGCACGCCGGACTCCTCCAGGAATCGGGCAGTGTCCTCGTAGGTGCCGATCAGCAGATCACGCGGAAGATACTGGAGCAGGATCGGCGCGGCATTGCGGTGCTTGAGGATCGACTGACGCAGATTCATGCTCAGCGTCACGAAGTACTCGGGCCAGTCCGGGCCGGGCCTGCGGCGTGGCAGGGTGCCGGCGCCGGCAATCTGTCGCGCGACAGCCTGGAGGATCTCCGACTTGTCGGCGAAGTGGTGGTAGAGGGAGGGCGCCCGTACCCCGAGGTGCTTCGCCAGCCGCGGCAGGCTGAAGGCATCGAGTCCCTCGGAGTCGATGATCTCGATGGAAGCCGCCACCGCGGACGCGCGACTGATGAGAGGCTTCGAGGGTCGGGCCATCATCTACTTTCAGCTCGTGCGGTCCACCGGGCGGGTCTGCCCGGCGGGTGACCTATAGATGCTATCTGTTCCGGTCCGGCCGGTGGTTACGCCGTGAGGACGGCCTCGTCGAGGAACTCGACCAGGCCGCGGCTCAACACGTCGTTGTCGTCGCCGCCCACCATGTGCCCGGCACCGCCCACGTCGATGTACCGCGCCCCGGGGATCAGTTCCAGGAGTTCGCGCGCACCTTCGATGCTGACGACGTCGGACTGGGCACCACGAATCAGGAGGGTCGGAACCGCGACGGCGCGCGCCGCGGCCCGGGCCCGCTCCTCGCGCTCCGCGGCAGCATCCGGAAGGTTCGTCCGATGCGACAGCATCCGCGGATCCCAGTGCCAGTACCAGCGACCGTCTCGCTCGCGCATGTTCTTACGCAACCCCTCCACCCGCGGCGGACGGCTCCGGTGCGGGTTGTACGCGATCACGGCGTCGAGCGCGTCGTGCAGGCTGTCGAAGCCCGCCAGTCCCGCGCGCATGAATCCGGTGATCTTGGCCAACCCCTCGGGTTCGGCCTTCGGGGTGATATCCACCAGCACCAGCGCGCGGGAGAGCCCCGGATTGTCTCCTTCGGCGACGAGTGCGGCCATACCGCCCATCGACGCTCCCACGAGCACCGGTGGCTCACCGAGTTCGTCGACGATCGTGCAGATGTCGCGCGCGTGTGCGTCGGAGCTGTAGTCGCCGTCGTCGGCCCATCCGCTGTGGCCGTGCCCGCGCGCGTCGATCGCGTATGAGCGCCATCCTTGTTCCGAGAGGCGGATTCCGGTGCGCTGCCACGAGTGCCTCGTCTGCCCGCCGCCGTGCAACAGCAGGACGGTCCCCTTCCGCTCGGACGCGGGCTCCCAGACATCGGCGACCAGGGAAACGCCGTCGCCCCGAAGTGTGGTCACGGTGCTGGAGATCGTCATCGTTTCGCCCTTCGTCGTCGGAGTCAGTGTCCGGAAGTCCCACCGTCGACGGCGAGCGTCGACCCGGTGATGTAGCCGGAAGCACGGCTGGCGAGGAACACGACGGCGGCGTCGATCTCGCGCTGCGTGGCGGTGCGACCGAGCGAGCAGCCGCGCAGGAACTCCTCGAGGGTATCCGACGACATCTCGGCGATCAGGTCGGTCTCGACGAAACCCGGCGCGATCGCGTTCACACGGATCCCTTTTCGCTGCGACCACTGATGGGACAGATCGCGGGTGAGGCCGACGAGACCGGCCTTGCTCGCGGCGTAGGCGGCCTGGGGGAGCACCGACTTGACCAGCCCGAGCATGCTCGCGATGTTGACGATGCTCGAGCCCGGCTTCATCACGCGTCCGCATGCTTGCGCTGCCCAATACGCGCCGAGCAGATTCACGTCCAGCACGGAACGGAAATCCTCGGGTCGCTCGCGCGTCGCGGGTGCGGAATGGGTGACGCCGGCGTTGTTGATCAGGATGTCGAGCCGACCGAACTCGGCGACCGTGGCCCGGGCGAGGGCGTCGCACTGCTCGGGGTCGGTGACGTCGGTGGGGACGATGAGGCAGCGTCGGCCGGTGGCCTCGATCGTGGGGCCGACGGCGTCCAGCTTCTCGCGACGGCGTGCGGCGATCACCACGTCCGCCCCGGCCTCCGCGAGGGCGCGCGCGAACCCTGCTCCGAGGCCGCTGCCGGCGCCCGTGACGACGGCGACGGACCCGTCGAGCCTGAAGAGGTCGAGGATCGAGCCGGTGTCGTGTGCGGTATCTGTCGAGGTCATGTGGCTGCTCCCGGTGCTGCGTGTCATGAGGTTCGTCTGCGGGCCTTGCGTCCCTTAAAACTAATTACTTAAGATTAGAGCGTAGGTGATGTCCAGGGGAACGGAAACGCTGATGGCCGGAAGCACCGATGTGGAGCAGGGCAAGATGCAGGTGATCGGCAAGGACGCACTTGCAGACGGCGTCGTGGCGGTGCGGTTCGCCGATCCCGACGGGGGGACCGTCCCCGCATGGGAACCCGGATCGCACATCGACGTCATCATCGACGAGTCGACGGTCCGGCAGTACTCGCTGTGCGGCGACCCGGCCGACGACACCTGCCTGACTGTGGCGGTCCTCCGTGAGGAGAACGGACGCGGCGGATCGCGGTGGATCCACGACTCGCTGCAGGTCGGCGACCTCGTCAGCATCGCCGGCCCCCGCAACAACTTCAGCCTCGAGCCCGCGCAGTCGTATCTCTTCGTCGCGGGCGGAATCGGCATCACGCCGATACTTCCGATGGTGCGGGCGGCCGACGCGGCCGGCGCCGACTGGAGGCTCCTGTACGGCGGACGTACCCGCGCGAGCATGGCTTTCGCGGACGACCTCGTCGCCCGGTATCCCGGCCGGGTCGAGCTCCGGCCTCAGGACGAATGCGGGCTCCTCGACCTGGCGGCAGCGCTCGACGCCCTCGGGTACGGCACCGGTGTCTACTGCTGCGGGCCGGAACCACTGCTGCACGCCATCGAGAACGAGTGCCGCAACCGCTCGGGTGTCACCTTGCACGTCGAACGGTTCGCCGCGAAGGAGCGGCCGGCCGACGCCGTCGACGGGGCATTCGAGGTGGAACTCCGGCAATCGGGCAAGACGATCACTGTCGACTCGGGCGAAACACTGCTCGACGCGGTGCTCCGCTCGGGCGTCGATTCGCCGTTCTCGTGCCGCGAGGGAACCTGCGGTACGTGCGAAGCCACTGTGCTGGAAGGAATTCCGGATCATCGCGACTCCGTCCTCACCGAGGACGAGCAGGCGGAGAACGACTGCATGATGATCTGCGTATCCCGCAGCTGCACCCCCAAGCTCACTCTGGATCTGTAGATCGGCCCATGGTGACCCTCCGTCTCGCCACTGCGCGAACGCGTGTGCGCACACCTGCCGTCTCGCCCGGTGTGCTGATCCCGGCGCTCTGCTTCGTCGTGATGATCACCTCGGTCATGCAGACCGCCGTCGTGCCGCTGATGCCCGATATCGCGGCGCAGCTCGGGGTGGGTACGAATGCGGTGGGATGGATCGTCACCGGGAATCTTCTGACGGCCACAGTCTGTACGCCGCTGCTGGGCAGGCTCGCCGACCGACGTGGACCACGAAAAGTGCTGCTGGGCATCCTGGGAGTGGTGCTCGTCGGTTCGTTGCTGTGTGTCGCGTGGGACTCGTTGCCGGTACTCATCGCCGGGCGAGCGCTGCAGGGGACGTCGTTCGCGCTGTTTCCGATCGGCGTCGCTGTGCTGCGCAGCGCTCTCGGGCCGTATCGGCTCACGGCGGCGCTCGGCATCATGTCGGGAACGATGAGCGTCGGCGGCGGTGCGGGAATGATCGCCGCCGGACTGCTGTACAGCGACGGCGACGACTATCGTCGCGTGTTCTGGCTGCTGGTGGCGCTCGCGGTGATTGCAGCTGCACTTGCGTGGGCGGTCGTTCCCGGTTCGCCCGGTTCCGGGACCGGATCCGGATCCGATCTCTGGGGTGCGGTCGGGCTCGCGGTCGGCCTGTCCGCACTGCTTCTGGCGCTCGCGCAGGGCGGGACGTGGGGCTGGGTGTCCGTGCCGACGATCGGTTGTGTCGTCGCGGGTGTGCTCGTGCTTGCCGCCTGGTACCGGCACGAGCGGCGATCCGATGCGCCGCTGGTGGCCCCAGCCCTCCTGACCGCACGTGCGGTGGCGCCCGCCCACCTTGCCGCGTTCCTCGTGGGAATCGCGATGTTCGTGCAGTTCCTGGCCACAGCCGTGTTCGTGCAGGCCGCCCCGGAGGAAGCGGGGTACGGGTTCGGTGCTTCGGTGCTCGAGACGAGCCTGCTGTACCTGCTGCCCGGGCAGGTTGTCGGCATCTCCGCGGCTGCGGTGAGCGGGTTTCTCGTGCGGAGGTTCCGCGCCGAGCGGGTGCTGATGGTGGCGTGCGCTATCGGCGTGTGTGGGTTCGCATTTGTCGGGTTCGCCCACGACCGCCCGTGGCAGGTGATCGTTGCGGTGGCGGTCCTCAATGTTTTCGTCAGCGTTGCCTACGGCGCCCTGCCGGCAATGCTCGTCGAGCATGTGTCGCTGCACGACACCGGTGTTGCGAACGGCATCAACGCCATCGCACGGACATTCGGCAGTTCGCTGGCGAGCGCGCTGGTGGGGATGCTCCTCGCGACGATCACGATCGCGGGTGCCGACATTCCCTCCGAGCGTGCGTTTGTGGCCGCATTCGTGATCGGCGGTGTGGCCGCGCTTGCCGCCGGGTTCGTCGCCGGTGCGAGCCGCCCTTTGCAATTTACAAAATTTGATTGACGTCTCATGAGTGAGCCTATAGCCTGAGGTGTACGCGATATGAGGACCCGCGCTCCTCTCGCGCTGAAAATTCTTGTACACAAAACAGATTCGTATTCTCTCGGTCAAGGAAGGCAAGGGACACATGGCTGCCACCGTCGGCTCGGCCCTGTATTGGTGGGCGAAGACCAAGGGGGAACAGAACGCGATCATCGTTGCCGGTGAGGCTCTGACCTACCGTGAACTCCAGGACTGGTCCAGCCGCGTCGCTCGTGAGATCGTCGACCGGGGCATCAAGCCGGGTGAGCGTGTCGGAGTGCTCGGCCCGAATTCGGTGACGTGGCCCGTGGTGGCACTCGGCGTACTCAAGGCCGGTGCGGTGCTCGTCCCGCTGAATCCCCGGTTCAAGCCGGCGGAACTACGCAAGGTCGTCGATGACGCGGGTGCCGTCCTGGTCATCGCGCCGGAACAGTTCTCCGCAACGGTCGCCCAGGCGCGTGACCTCGGCGATCCCTTCGACACGTTCGGGTTCACCGACATCGCGGCGCTGCGGGAAGGGGAGCGCGACGACTTCCGCGTCGACCTCGCGCCCGACGACCCCACAGCACTTCTGTTCACCAGTGGCTCCACGGGGTTGTCGAAGGGCGTCATCTGCACCAATCGGACTCTGCTCAACATCGTGTTCGAGGCCACCCTCACCGAGGAAGGCTTCCGTCCGGGTTCCACGTCGCTGCTGGTGTTGCCGCTCGTGTTCACCCCGGGCCTCGTGTGGGGGCTGGTCATGTCCACGGTGCTCGGTGGCACGCTCATCATCGAGAAGGAACTCGATCCCGGTCGTGCCGCGGCACTGCTCGGTGAGCACAAGGTGCAGGCTCTGTTCGGGGTTCCGCTGATCTTCGAAGCGATCTCGCGGTCGCCCGAATTCGAGAAGGCCGACCTGTCGTCGCTGCGCACCGCGATCGTCGGCGGCGCGGCAGTCGCACCGGCCCTGTTGAAGCGGTGGGCCGACAAGGGCGTCGCGCTGCGTCAGATCTACGGCATGACCGAAGCCGGCGGGGTCGCGACTGCGACTCTCGTCTCCGAAGCCTTCGACCACCCCGACACCTGCGGGTCCGGCTCGATCTTCACCGAGACGAAGGTGGTCCGCACCGACGGCACCGACGCAGAGCCCGGCGAAGAGGGGGAGATCCTGCTGCGGGGACCCGGCGTGACCCCCGGCTACTGGAACGATCTGGAGTCGACGGCGTCCGCGTTGCGCGACGGCTGGCTGCACAGCGGGGACCTGGGCACCCTCGACGAGGGCGGGCGCGTCAAGTTCGTCGACCGCCTCAAGGACCTCATCATCACCGGCGGCATCAACGTCTCGCCCGTCGAGATCGAGCGTGTCATCAGTGGGATCCCGGGTGTCGAGGAGGTCGCGGTCATTGCCGCGTCCGACGAGCGTTTCGGCGAGACGCCCGCGGCGATCGTCACTGTGAAGGACGGGGTCGACGCGGCAACGATCGTGGAATACTGCGACCGTTTGGTCGCCGACTACAAGGTTCCGCGCTACGTCGTGATCCGGGACGAGCCGCTGCCCCGGCTCCCCAGTGGCAAGCTGTCGAAGACGGCGATCCGGTCCGAGTACCGGGACGTCTCCGAACGATTCGACAAGGTGCGCTGACGCACCCGTCGCGCAGAAAGGAGCCCTCGTGGCTCGGACCGGAACCGACGACGCGGTGATCCTCGAGCGGCACGGAGAGATCGCCGTCGTGCGCTTGAACCGTCCCGATCGGCTCAACGCGTTCACCAATGCGATGTGCTACCGGCTCATCGAGATCTTCGACGAGACCGACACCGACGACGAAGTACGCGCGGTTGTGCTCACCGGAACCGGCCGCGCGTTCTGCGCGGGCGCCGATCTCGCCGCAGGCGGCGACACGTTCGTCCTCGGCGACGATCCGGAGACCGGTGGAGCCCCCGCCGACACGGGTGGTCAGGTGACGCTGCGGATCTACCGTTCCCTGAAGCCGGTGATCGCGGCGATCAACGGGCCTGCAGCAGGCGTCGGCGTCACGATGACGCTTCCGGCCGACATCCGCATCGCCTCGGATACGGCCAAGTTCGGTTTCGTGTTCACTCGCCGCGGCTTGGTGCCGGAGGCATGCTCGACGTGGTTCCTCCCGCGGGCGGTCGGAATCTCCACCGCCGTCGAATGGACGGTCGGCGGGAAGATGGTGCCGGTCACCGAAGCTCTCGACCGGGGTCTGGTACGTGAGGTCGTGCCCGCCGATCAGGTACTGGATCGCGCACTCGA
This sequence comes from Rhodococcus sp. ENV425, assembly GCF_002887785.1. Classification (NCBI taxonomy): domain Bacteria; kingdom Bacillati; phylum Actinomycetota; class Actinomycetes; order Mycobacteriales; family Nocardiaceae; genus Rhodococcus; species Rhodococcus sp. ENV425. The sequence continues at coordinate 13,772 of NZ_PCZU01000178.1, read as the reverse complement.
GGTCGCCCGGGAACTGGTTTCGGGCACGTCGCCGGTATCGGCGGCACTGACCCGTCAGCTGATGTGGCGGATGCTCGGCGCGTCGGAACCCGAGGTTGCGCACCGCGCCGAGTCGATCGGCATCTATGTCCGGGGCTCCTCCGACGACGTGCGCGAAGGTGTCGACGCCTTCCTCGAAAAACGTGATCCGAAGTTTCCTGATCGCGTCTCGGATGGACTGCCGGATCTGTTCGAGTGACACTGGTGCCGCGTCGGACGCTCCGTGCCACAGTCGCGGGCCCGATGCTTGACAATGGTCATTACTTGTATCATTGCCCGTAGGAGTCGGTGAGGACGAGTTCGGGGGTGCGACATGGCGCGACGGCGGGCGAACGTCCTCAGTGAGAACGCAGAGGTGGCGCGAGGGCAGATACTGAAGGCTGCCGAGTCGATGTTCCAGCGGTACGGGCTCTCGAAGACCACGATGGACGACATCGCCAAGGAGGCCGGCGTTTCGCGGCCGACCGTCTACCGCTACTTCGGTGACCGTGACACGCTGATCACGGCCTTGATCGAGTTGCGGTCGCGCCGGCTGTTCGACAAGGCTCGTGCGTTCCTGAGGGAACGGACGACGTTCGCGGAGCAGATCGTCGACGGCCTGATCTTTCTCGTCGACCGTGGTCGCCACGATCCGATCGTCCGCTTGATCGTCAGTCCCGAACACATGGACATGGCGACGGCTCTGATCGGCAGCACCGGACTGGCGGTCCGGCTGACCCAGGAGATGTGGGCGCCGCTGCTCGACGAGGCCCGCGAACGAGGTGAGATCCGCGAAGGCCTCACCGACGAGGAGATCTGCCAGTGGATCGCGCTGGTGCAGCTCATCCTGGTCGGGCGGATGGATTTCGGCTCCGAGGGGGACCCGGAAAACAGACGGATGCTCACCAACTTCCTGCTTCCGGGAATCGTGACGGAGGAGGCGGCAGAACAGCTGCGGTCCGGTGGGGCAGCTGCTACTCCGACCCACTGAAGATCGCGGGTACGGAGTGGTAGACCCCGGACGCCGAACCGGGTAATGGCTCAGCGCGGCAGCGGAGTCACCCCCGCCGCCGCGAAGGCTCCCGCGACCACGTTCTCGTAGATGCGGTCGAGGTCGAGTTCGTCGCCGAGGAAGCCGCTGCGCACGATCGTGGCGAACCCGTGCATCGCGGTGAACAGGCTCACCGCGGCCTCGAGCGTGTCCTCCTCCGGCACCCCGCAGGAGGCGAGCATCGAGCGGAGCGCCCTGTTCGCGTCGAGGGCCGCCGCGATCAGGGCGCTGCGCTCGATCGGTTCCGTCGTCAGCGTCTGGTAGCGGTGCGGATGCTCGGCGGCCCACGCACGATGCGCATCGATCAGGGTGCGCAGGCCCTCCGGCCCGCTGCGCCCCATCGCCACCTCGCGCAGCCGCTCACCGAGGTCGGCCATCGTCCGCACCTGGATCTCGCCGCGGACGTCGTCGAGACCACGGACGTGGTTGTAGAGCGAGGCGGTGACGATGCCGAGGCGGCCGGCGAGGGTGCTCATTGTCAGCTGCTCCCAGCCCGACTCGTCCACCGCCTCCAGTGCCGCCTCGATCACCTTCTCGCGGCTGAGGTTTCGACGGCGCATCGGCCTCTTCTTCTCGGTTTCCATCCGCCCATCCTACGGGTCTTCCATTTCAAACGAATGTGTGTAGCTTATAAACGACGATCATTCGTAAACAAGTGCGAGGTGGTCCCGTGACGGCATCACGTATCGACCTGAAGAACCCCGATCTCTACACCGAGGGGGTACCCCACGACTTCTTCGCCGAGCTGCGGCACGGCTGCCCGGTCTACCGGCAGGACGAGGAGGACGGACCCGGCTACTGGGCGGTGACGCGCCATGCGGACGTCACCGCGGTCTCCCGCGACAGCGCGACGTTCTCGTCGGCGCTCGGCACGACCCAGATCGACGAGTTCGACGGCGAGACCCGCCTCAAGCAGGCGGCGATGCTCGTCAACCTCGATCCGCCCGCGCACACCCGGCTGCGCCAGCTCGTCAGCCGCGGCTTCACGCCCCGGATGGTCCGGACGCTCGAAGGGCGCATCCGGGACATCTGCAACCGCATCGTCGACGATCTGATCGAGCGGGGCCGCAACGGCGCGGTCGTCGACTTCGTGCCGGTGGCCGCCGCCCCGCTTCCGCTCGAGGTGATCGCCGCCCTGCTCGGCGCACCCACGGAGGACGTCGGCAGGCTCTACGACTGGTCCAACCGGATGATCGGGTTCGACGACCCGGAGTACGGCAACACCCAGGCCGACGGGGAACTCGCCGCCGCGGAGATCTTCTTGTACGCCAACGAGATCGCCGCGGCGCGCAGGGTGGAGCCGCGCGACGACATCGTCTCCCGGCTCGTCCGGCCGGACGAGAACGGTGACACGCTGACCGAGATGGAGTTCGACATGTTCTTCGTGCTGCTGGTGGTGGCCGGGAACGAGACGACGCGCAACGCCACCGCCGGCGGCATGCAGGCCTTCATCGACCATCCGGATCAGTGGCGCCGCCTGCAGGCCGAGCCGGAACTCGCCGCCGGCGCGGTCGAGGAGATCCTCCGCTGGGTCACCCCGGTGATCGGGTTCCGCCGCACGCCGACGTGTCCGGCGACGATCGGTGACCAGCCCGTCGAGGCGGGGGACAAGGTGGTGGTCTACTACCCGAGCGCGAACCGGGACGAGGACGTCTTCGAGGACCCGCACGTCTTCGACATCGGCCGGACCCACAACCCGCACGTGGCGTTCGGGGGCACCGGGGTGCACTTCTGCCTGGGCGCCCACCTGGCGCGCCTGGAACTGCGCATCCTGTTCGAGACCCTGGCGCGCCGGATCGAGCGCATCGAGCCCGCAGGGCCGGTCCGGCGGCTGCGCTCGAACTTCATCAACGGCATCAAATCCATGCCCGTACGGGTGTATCCGAAGGTCTGAAGCGAATTCGGGTGGGTGGGACCATTGCCTCGGACAGGCGACCGTAGTAATGTCCAGACACGTGTCCAGAAATGTGAATCTCGAATCCACCCGCCGCCGTCTCACCGAGAAGCAGGCCGACACCGTGGACCGTCTGACGCGCGCTGCCGTCGAGGTCCTGCGGGAAGAGGGGTTCGCAGGACTGACCGTACGCAACGTCGCCGCTCGGGCCGGTGTCGCACCGGCCACCGCCTACACCTACTTCTCGTCCAAGGAGCAC
>NZ_PCZU01000178.1:669-10523 GCF_002887785.1 Rhodococcus sp. ENV425 | reverse complement strand
CTCGCCGCCTCGCCCGAACCCGAGGCGGCCACGACCGACCGGGTCGACCGCGTGGTCGCGGTGCTGCGCAACGTCGCGCTGATGATGGCCGACGAGCCCGAACTCGCCGGCGCGGTCACCAGCGCGCTGCTCGGCCGCGACCCCGACGTCGAACACCTGCGCGCCCGCATCGGCCTCGACATCCGGGACCGGCTCGCCACGGCCCTCGGCCCCGACGCCGATCCCGACGAGATCGAAGCGCTGGAAATGCTCTACGCCGGCGCCCTCGTCCGGGCGGGCATGGGGTACGAGACCTACGAGAAGATCGCCGATCGGCTGGAGACCTCCGCCAAACTTCTATTGGAGTAGCGCATGACCCAGGCTTCGCTCGAACCGCTCCTGTTCGATCCCTACGACTACGGCTTCCATGAGGACCCGTATCCGATCTACCGGCGCCTGCGCGAGGAGGCGCCGCTCTACCGCAACGACGACCTCGGCTTCTGGGCCCTGTCCCGGCACGCCGACGTCGTCGCGGGCTTCCGCGACCACACCCGGCTCTCCAGCGCGAACGGGGTGTCCCTCGACCCGGCGGCCTACGGCCCCCACGCCCACAAGGTCATGTCGTTCCTCGCGATGGACGACCCCCGCCACATGCGCATGCGCCGGCTCGTCTCCAAGGGCTTCACCCCGCGCCGGGTCGCCGACCTGCGCGGCCGCATCCTCGAGCTGACTCTCCACTACCTCGACACCGCCTTGGACAAGGACGAATTCGACTGGATCGCGGACTTTGCGGGCAAGCTCCCGATGGACGTCATCTCCGAACTGATGGGCGTGCCCGAGGCCGACCGCGCCGAACTGCGTCGGCTGGCGGATCTGGTGGTCCACCGGGAGCGGGGCGTACTCGACGTGCCCGTCGCGGCGATGGAGGCGTCGCTGAACCTCGTCGGCTACTACGCGGACATGCTGGCGCAGCGCCGCGCCCACCGGAGCGAGGACCTCACCTCGGCCCTGCTCGACGCCGAGGTCGACGGAGACCGCCTCGAGGACGACGAGATCATCGGCTTCATGTTCCTGATGGTCGTCGCGGGCAACGAGACCACCACCAAACTGCTCGGCAACGCACTGTACTGGGGCGCGAAGAACAAGACCGAGGTGGCCCGCGTCCTCGGCAACCCGGACGCAGCCCCGGGCTGGGTGGAGGAGACGCTGCGCTACGACACCTCCAGCCAGATCGTCGCGCGCACTGCCGCCACCGACATCGACGTGCACGACAGCACCATCCGCGCGGGCGACAAGGTGCTGCTGCTCATCGGTTCGGCCAACCGTGACGCCGAGGTGTTCGAGGATCCCGACACCTTCCGCATCGGCCGCGACAGCGCGTCCAAGATCGCCAGTTTCGGTGGCGGCGTGCACTTCTGCCTCGGTGCCCACCTTGCGCGCCTCGAGGCGAACATCGCGCTCGAACAGTTCGCCGCGCGCGTCGCCGACTACGACGTCGACTTCGACCGCTGTGAACGCGTCCACTCCACCAACGTCCGAGGCCTCGCGGCCCTGCCCGTAGAGGTGACCCGGCGACATGCCTAGATTCGAACCCAATCCGCCGCGCCGGCCCGCGATCGTCAGCGGCGCCTCCTCCGGCATCGGTACGGCCACCGCCTTCGCGCTCGCCGCCCTCGGTCACCCGGTCGCCCTCGGTGCGCGGCGCGTCGAACAGTGCGAGGCCCTCGCGGAGAAGATCCGCGGCGAGGGCGGCGAGGCCGTCGCGCACTTCCTCGACGTGGCGTCCACCGAATCGGTCGACGAGTTCGTCGCCGCCGCCGAGAAGGCCCTGGGTCCCACCGAGATCGTCCTGTCCGGCGCCGGTGACATGGATTTCCGGCTCGTGCACGAGATGGATCCGGACCGGTTCGAGTTCCAGGTGAACGTCCATCTCGTCGGCACGCAGCGTCTCGCCCATCGCGTGCTGCCGGGGATGATCGAACGGCGCCGCGGCGACTTCGTCGTCATCGGTTCGGACTGCGCCGACGTCGCGCGGCCCCGCATGGGCGCCTACGTCGCCGCCAAGACGGGCCTCGAGGCGCTCGTGCGTCAGATGCGGATGGAACTCGAGGGCACGGGGGTTCGCGCGTCGGTGGTGCGTCCCGGCCCGACACAGACCGGGATGGGACTCGATGCCCCTGCGGAGATCATCGAGCCGCTGATCGCCGACTGGACCAGATGGGGCTTCGCTCGGCACTCCTACTTCCTCCGCGCCTCCGAGATCGCGAACGCCGTCGTCGCCGTCGTCTCGGCCCCGCGCGGAACCCACCTGGTGCTGACCGAAGTGCAGCCGGAAGCGCCTCTGCAGAAGGATTCTCGGGGAAAGGACCCTGAATGACCACGATCACCACCCCCATGCGCGTCTCGGGGGGCGAGCACGAACACGGCCACCTCGAGGAACTGCGCACCGACCCGATCGGCCTGATGCAGCGAGTCCGCGAGGAGTGCGGCGACGTCGGCGCCTTCCAACTCGCCGACCGCAACGTCGTGCTGCTCTCCGGGGCTCGGGCCAACGAGTTCTTCTTCCGCTCCGCCGACGAGGACCTCGACCAGCAGGCCGCGTACCCGTTCATGAAGCCGGTCTTCGGGGAGGGCGTGGTCTTCGATGCCAGCCCCGAGCGCCGCAAGGAGATGCTGCACAACTCCGCGTTGCGCGGCGAGCAGATGAAGGGCCATGCCGCCACGATCGAACGCGAGGTCCGTGACATCGTCGCCGGGTGGGGTGACGAGGGTGAGATCGACCTGTTGGAGTTCTTCGCGGAGCTGACCATCTACACGTCCTCGGCCTGCCTGATCGGCAAGAAGTTCCGCGACCAGCTCGACAGCCGGTTCGCGAGCCTCTACCACGACCTGGAGAAGGGCACCGACGCCCTCGCCTTCGTCGACCCCTACGCGCCCATCGAGAGCTTCCGTCGCCGCGACGAGGCCCGCCGCGGGCTGGTCGCCCTCGTCGAGGAGATCATGGTCGACCGCATCGCGAACCCGCCCCAGGGCAAGGAGGATCGCGACATGCTCGACGTCCTCGTCTCCATCAAGGACGAGAACGGCAAGGAGCGGTTCAGCGCGGACGAGATCACCGGCATCTTCATCTCGATGATGTTCGCCGGCCACCACACCACGTCGGGGACGGCGGCATGGGCGTTGATCGAGTTGCTGCGCAATCCGGAGTACCTGCGCGGGGTCACCGACGAGCTCGACGTCCTCTACGCCGACGGTGAGGGCGTGAGTTTCCATGCGCTGCGGCAGATCCCGATGCTCGAGTCGGTACTCAAGGAGACGCTGCGGTTGCACCCGCCGCTGATCCTGCTGCTGCGCGTCGCGCGCGGCGAGTTCGAGGTCGAGGGGTACCGGATCGGCGAGGGCGACCTCGTCGGCGCTACCCCGGCGATCTCCAACCGCATCCCGGAGGACTTCCCCGAGCCCGATGCCTTCGATCCGGGCCGCTACCTCGATCCGCGGCAGGAGGACATCGTCAACCGCTGGACCTGGATCCCGTTCGGGGCCGGCCGGCACCGGTGCGTGGGAGCGGCGTTCGCTCTCATGCAGCTCAAGGCGATCTTCTCGGTCCTGCTGCGCGACTACGAATTCGAGATGCCTCAGCCGGCCGACACCTACCGCAACGACCATTCCAAGATGGTGGTGCAGCTCGCGCATCCGTGCGCCGTGCGCTATCGCCGTCGCACCCGGATGTAAGGACTCGCGCCGTGAAAGTGGAAGCAGACCTCGATCTGTGCCAGGGCCACGCGATGTGCTCGCTGGAGGCACCGGACGTCTTCGACGTTCCCAAGCACGGTAAGGTCCGGATCCTGATGGACGACATACCCGAAAAACTTTGCGGCGACGTCCGATCCGCCGTACGGTACTGCCCCACCCGAGCCCTCCGCATCGTCGAGGACTGATCCAGAGGAGACAAGTCATGGCACCCTTCGACCGAGCAGAACTCGACGAGATGATCGAGCGCTGGATCGAGGCCAACAAGAAGGCCGAGGCAGCCGGTGACTGGAAGTCCTTGGCCGACATGTACACCGAGGACGCGACCTACGGCTGGAACTACGGTCCCACGGACGACTTCATGGCCGTCGGGCGCGAGGAGATCCGCGAGCTCGCGCTCGGCCAGGAGATGGCCGGCCTGGAGGGCTGGCAGTATCCCTATCAGCGGTTCGTCGTGGACGAGCGGACCGGCGACGTCATCGGCTTCTGGAAACAGGTCGCCGACGCCACCCGCAACGACGGGTCGCACTACGAGGTGCACGGCTTCGGCGGCAGCTGGTTCCGCTACGGCGGGAACTTCCGATGGTCCTGGCAGCGTGACTTCTTCGACTTCGGGAACGTCTCCCACCTCTTCCTGGAGATGATCACGGGCAACGCCCTGTCCGACGGCATGAACAAGCGGATCGAACGGTCGACCTCGACGAAACGTCTTCCCGGCTGGTATCCGGCCGGACAGGCGCCGGTTCCGCTGTGGTGAGCCCGGTAAACGTCCGCGACTCCTTCGCGGCGCTCTCCCGGGCCGACCTCGCCGTCCTCGTCCCCGAACTGCTCCTGTGCGGCCAGCTCATCGACCGCTCCGGGATGGCACACCTGATCTCGGCGTTCGGACGGGAGGGAATGACCGAGGTGGCCGTCGAGGAGTGGCAGGCGTCGAGCCCGTGGTACACCCGGCGCATGCAGCGGGCCCTGCGGTACGAGGGCGACGGTGTCGAGACGATCTTCAAGGGGCTGCAACTCGACATCGGCGCGCCCCCGCAGTTCATGGACTTCCGGTTCCGCGTCGACGACCACGACCACGGTGAGTTCCGGCTCGACCACTGCGGCGCGCTCATGGACGTCGAACCGATGGGCGACGCGTACGTGAAGGCCATGTGCCACGACATCGAGGACCCCACGTTCGACGCGACCGCCCTTGCCACCAACCCGCACGCCCGGGTGCGGCCGATCCACCGGCCGCCGCGCCGGCCGGCCGGCCGCCATCCGCACTGCGCGTGGACGGTGACGATCGACCCGTCGCACGTTCCGCCGCAGGCCGCGCCTCACACCGAGGCGATCGGGCGTACCGCGGCCGTCGCAGTGGAACTCAGCGCGATCGACCCGGCGGACGAGGGACTCGGCGACTATTCCGGGCCCCTGCTCTCCGACCTGCGGTTCGCGGACTTCTCGCACTCGGCCCTGGTGCGGATCGCGGAGGAGGTGTGCCTGCAGCAGCATCTGCTCACACTGGGTTTTCTCATCGGCGTGCGCAAACGCACGGACGAGGACGCCGCGCTGGCCCTCACCCGCAAGCAGTTGACCGGCATCGCCGGGCTGGCGTCCGAGCGGATACGCGACGCCCTCGGCCTGCCGCGCGACTTCGAGGGACTGGCGACGGTGCTGTCGGTCCACCCCGTGTTCGCGCCGAGGCAGTACGTCCAGCGCGACATCCGTTGGGAGCCGGACAGACTGCGCCTGCGCCTCGGGCGAGCCGGGGGTGCCGACGCGGACGGGTCGTGGCCGACTCTGGTCGACGGGCACCACCTCGAGCCGCTGCAGGCGCTGGTGCGCGGCGTCGACCCGCACTTCACCGCGCACGTGGTGTCCGAGGACGCACACGCGCTCACCGTCGAGGTGATCCGCCACGCCGAACCCGCGAAGGAATGCGGCGAGGTGGCGATCACCCGCTTCAGCACCGGTGCGAACTTCACGTTCGCCGACCGCGGAATCCCCCTGCCGCTCACCGTCGTCTGAGCGTCCCATCCATTCCCACCCCCACCCCCACGCGCCCCCAGGTGAGCGAATGTATCGTTCTGTCGGCCTGAAGAGGTGAGCGATACATTCGCTCGGGTGGCTGCGTGCAGTCAGGGCGGGCGGCAGTTCCCTTCTCTACCAAGGGATGACGCTGCAGCCCGACGGTGAGCGTTTCGCGCAGAGTGTGTCGTCGCGCATCGACTACGACCTGCTCGCCACCGAACACTTTCCCCGCGTGGCGCGGACGCTGCGCCTGCAGACCATCCCCGACGATCTGCTGAACCACGAGCGCTACCGCTCGTCGAGGCAATTCCTCGACCGGGTCGCCGAGGAGGGCTTCGAGCCACTCCGTGTGCCGATGCCCATCGACTGGGAGTTCGCCCGGCGGGAGCTGGCCGGCGAACTGGCGCCGTCGTACACCAACGGCGACCTGATCTACGGCGTGAACAACGGCGGCAAGTTCTCCGTCGACGTGACGTACCTGGCGGAGGCCGAGGCCACGGGTTACGTCCGCATCGAGACGCTGCACCGGGTCAACGACATCGAGCGCGGACGGGACGGCACGCGGATCGCGCATACGGACCGGATCTCCACGGACTGTGTGGTACTCGAACGCAAGCGCATCGTCGCCGACGCGCTGTTTCTCGGTACCGGATCACCAGGTACCACAAGGCTTCTCGTCAAGGCGCTCGCGAAGGGTCTGATCCCGGATCTGCCCGACGCCGTGGGAACGGGATGGGGCAACAACGGAGACCGCGTGTTCTCGGTGACGACCACGCTGCTCGGTTTGGGTGCATGGCAGGGCGGTCCCGCGTGCGTCGGCTTCAAGGACCTCGGGAATCCGGCCGGTCCGCTCATGATCGTCACCGGCCCGGTGCCGTTCCCGGCCGACCTGCTTCTGAGCACCCCGAACCGGCCGAATGTCACATGGGTTCGATTCGATTGAACCCATGTGACATTCGGCCACACAACGGGATTCGGGAACGCTCAGTTCTCGGCGGCGGCGGCGACGCCGGCGCGACGGCCGAAGAAGCTGCTGTCCCCGAGCGACGTGCCGCTCGCGTAGCCCCCCGCACACACGCCGGAGGTGCACCGGCCCGCGGCGAACAGGCCCGGGATCGGTTCGCCCGAGACGTGCAGGACCTCCGAGTTCACGGTGGTGCGCAGGCCGCCGAGGGTGAAGCCCGCGGTGCAGTTGCGCAGGTCCAGGGCCGCGACGGGGGTGCCGATCGGCGTGACCCACTCCGGCTTCTTCCCGAGGACGGGATCGGTGCCGGCCGCGGCGTGCCGGTTGTACACCTCGACGGTGGCCTGCAGCGTGCCCTCCGGCAGGCCCATGTCGGATTCGAGTTCGGCGACGGTCTCCGCCGCCCACTTCGGCGGGAACCGGAAGTACGGGGTGGAACTCGTCGTCGTGCAACCTTCCTCGTATGCCGCCTCGTCGATGATCAGGTACGCCTGGTTGTCGTTCTCGAGGAGGGTGAGCTGCCCGATGCGTCCCGGGTAGGTGTCCTCGGGAACGTACCGCTGGCCGCGGCCGTTGACGAGGATGCCGCGCGCCATCAGCTGCGGGTCGGCGAAGAACGCCACCTCGGTGGCGTTCATGTGCGCGAGGTCGGCGCCGAGGGCCTGGGCCATCCGGATGGAGCAGCCGTCGTGCTCCTCGATCGCGGCGCCCGGGCGGCCGATCAGCTGCGGGGCGAACGAGGTGACCATGGCCTCGTTGTAGGCGAAGCTGCCGGTGGTGAGCACGACGCCGCGCCGCGCCCGCACGAAGACCTCGTTCCCGTACTTCTTGGCGGCGATCCCGACGACCCGGTCCGTGTCGTCGACGATCAGCCGCTGCGCCCGGATGTCGAAGACGGATGTCACGCCGAGGGATTCTGCCGTCTCGGCGAGCGGCTTCATCAGCATGTACCCGCCGCCCTGCTCACCGGTGCGCTTGTTGCTCATCTGCGGCACATGGCCGCGCGGGGCGGGTGTGGCGATCTCGTTGAACGGCGCGGAGTTCTCGCCCCCCGAGTACATCAGACCGTCGTCACCGGGGATCTCCCATCCGGGCTCGCCCCAGAACGCCGGTTTGAAGACCACTCCGTTGTCGGTGAGCCAGTGGTAGTGCTCGACGCTGCCGTCGCAGTATTCCGAGATCTTGGCCTCGTCGGCGCCGGGGCCGAGAGCGGCGAGCATGAATCTCTTCATGTTCTCCGGGGTGTCCTCGAACCCGAGCTCGCGCTGCAGCGGGGTGCCGCCGCCGAGGTAGACGATTCCCCCGGACAGGGAGGCGGCACCGCCCCAGCCGCCGGTGCGTTCGAGGATCAGCACGTCGGTGCCGGCCCGCGCGGCCTCGATGGCGGCCGAGACGCCGGCGATGCCGTAGCCGGCGACGACGATGTCGGCTTCGTGGTCCCAGGCGGTGACCTCTGCGGCACGGAGCGGGCGGAAGGGAGCTGTGGTCATGGAGGTGTTTCCTTCTCGGTCGTGACCGTCAGCGGGTCGGTTCCAGCGTGGCGGCGAGCTTGTCCAGGTAGGCGAGGATCTCGTCCTCCGAGCGGTCGGGCAGGCCGAACATCACTTCGGTCACGCCGAGGTCGCGCCACTGCTGGAGCTTGGCGGGGTCGGGCCGGCCGGCGAGGACGACGATCTCCGGGGCGCCGGCGCGGCCGGCCTCGGCCCAGGTGGCGCGCAGCCGCTCGACGTTGTCGTCGATGTCGCGTTCGATCGGGGTGGTGATCCAGCCGTCGGCGGAGCGGGCGATCCACGCGAAGGTGCGTTCGCTGCCGCCCGCGCCGATCAGCACCGGTGGGCGGGGCTGCTGGATCGGCTTGGGCCAGGCCCAGCTCGGGCCGAACGAGACGAACTGCCCGTCGTAGGAGGCTTCCTCCTCGTTCCACAGCGCCTGCATCGCCTCGAGGTATTCGCGCAGGGCGGTACGCCGCTTGCCGGGAGGTACGCCGTGGTCGGCGAGTTCCTCGGCGTTCCAGCCGAAGCCCGCGCCGAGGACGACGCGCCCGCCGGAGAGGTGGTCGAGGGTCGCGACGGTCTTGGCCAGCGTGATGGGGTCGTGCTCGAGGGGCAGGGCGACCGAGGTGCCCAGCCTGATGGTCGAGGTGACGGCCGCGGCGAGTCCGAGGGCGACCCACGGGTCGAGCGTGCGGCGGTACCGGTCGTCGGGCAGCGTCGCGTTGCCGGTGCCGGGGTGTGCGGATTCGCGGCGCACGGGGATGTGGGTGTGTTCGGGGACGTAGAACGCGTCGAAGCCGCGTTCCTCGGCCGCTCGGGCGGCCGTCTCGGGCCGGATACCGCGATCGCTGGTGAACAGGGTGATGCCGTGACGCACGGAAGCTGCCTCCCTACTTGTCGGGTCCCCGCAACTGTAACGCGTTCTAGTGATTGGTGGAACCCGTTCCAGACACCTGTCCATTTTTTCGGTCAGGTCCCGGCGCCGGCCCGGGGAAGGCGCACTACGCTGGCGGGCAGGCATACGAAAGGTGAGGACGATGGCGGAGCCGAGTGCAGCATCCCGAACGAAGGCGCGGTCCGCTTCGCTTCTCGGCGCGGACCTGAAGCCGGCCCAGCGCGCCCGCTACCTGAGGATCATCGAGGCCGCGAAGGAACTGGCCTCCGAGGGCGGATACGACGCGGTCCAGATGCGTGCCGTCGCCGAACGGTCGGGCGTGGCGCTGGGCACCGTGTACCGCTACTTTCCGTCCAAGAACCACCTGCTGGTGGTGGCGATGGTGCTGCTGTTCGAAGATCTGAGCAACAGGTTCGGCGACACCGACATCCCCGGCGACTCGGCTCACGAACGGATCATGTCGGTGCTGCACGGCTACATCGGCCGGCTCGAGAGCGACCACAACCTCTACGACGCGCTCGTGCGTGCGGCGATGTTCGCGGACGCCTCGTCGTCGGCCGAGCTCGACCGGCTCGGAGCGATCATCACCGGGATGTACGCCCGGGCGGCCGGGGTCGAGGTGGTCAGCGAGCAGCTCCTCAACGCGGTGCACGTGATCGCGGACGTGTGGATGTCGAACCTGGTGAGCTGGGCCGCCGGTCGGGCCACGGCGGATCAGGTGATGGCGCACATGGACAGCGTGGTGCGGCTCGTGTTCGAC
>NZ_PCZU01000178.1:0-632 GCF_002887785.1 Rhodococcus sp. ENV425 | reverse complement strand
GTCCGGGGCGCGCATGCGCGCCCCGGACGCGACGGATCAGGCGGGAACCTCCACGATGCCCACGGTCGGGAGGAAGAAGCACGACGTCTCGCCGTTCTGCACCGTGCCGAACACGGCGGCCAGGACAGTTCCCGAGCCGGTCGCGACCGGTGCCGCGCGGACTCCGCCGAGCGGGACCGCGCCGGCGAAGAAGTTCTGCACCGCGGCGGCGACGAGGGGCTTGGCGAACTCGGGCAGGCCGCCGGGCACGGCGAGGGCTGCGGCCTCGGCGATGGTGCCCATGGGCACGAACCCGCCCTGGAAGGTGTTGACGTTGAACCAGGCGACCTGCATGCCGGTGGTGTTCCCGCTGTCCTTCTCGACGCCCATGGGCACGAAGGCGAACAGGGTTTCGCCGGGATCGACGGCATTGACGGGACCGACCATCGGGATGTTCAGGTTGGGCCACGGGCCGGGAGCCGCGCCGGCGACGGCGGGGGCGATACCGAGCGGCAGGCTGCCGCCCTCGGTGCAGAAGGGCGCGCCGGTGGGGTAGAGGAACGGTTCGATGCCGAGGCCGCGCAGGAACTCCACGGCGTCCTCGTAGGCGGAGAGCGGGGAGTTCTCGGCGACGTCGGTGGCACCGCCGCGGG
>NZ_PCZU01000177.1:14900-19668 GCF_002887785.1 Rhodococcus sp. ENV425 | reverse complement strand
CGGCCTCTCAGTCCACGTACGTCGGGGTCGGCGGCGCCGGGGCGGGTCCGAGGACGAGGAGCCAGCGGTTGTAGAGCTGCGTCCACGTCCCGTCGCGACGGATCCGCTCGAGGGTGCCGTTGACGAACCGCACCAGGTCCTCGCGGCCCTTGGCGATGCCGATGCCGTACGGCTCGCTGCCGATCGACGTCCCGACCAGCTCGAGGTACGGATCCTGCGAGGCGAGGCCGGCGAGGATCGTGTCGTCGGTGCTCACCGCGTCCACCTGACGCTGCTGCAGCACCACGAGGCAGTCCGCCCACGTCGGGACGGTGAGGATCGCCGCGGACGGCTGCAGCCGCCGGAGGCGGTCGAGCGACGTGGTTCCCTGCACGACACACACCCGCCGGCCCGCCAGGTCGGCGACGTCGCGGACGTCGGACCCCTTGACCACCAGGACGCGCTGCTGGGCCCGGAAGTAGACGGTGGAGAAGTCGACCCGTTCGCGGCGGGCACACGTGATCGTCATCGTCTTGGCGACGATGTCGACGGTGGAGTCCTGCAGGGCCTGCTCGCGGTCCGCGGAACTGAGGATCCGGAAGTCGAGCAGGTCCGGGCTGCCGAGCAGGTCCCGCGCGATCTCCCGCGCGACGTCCACGTCGAATCCGGTGATCCGCCCGGTCGCCGGATCCCGGAAGCTCATCAGGTTGCTGCCGGTGTCGAGCCCGACGACGAGCCGGCCGCGCGCCCGGATCGCGTCGAGGGTCGGTCCGGTCGTCGCGCCGTCGGGACGCAGACCGGCGGTGGGGTCGCCGCAGTCCGGTTCCGGGGGGACGGGCGCCGCACTGGGCGCGACGGTGGCGCGTTCCGGCAGGGGCGGCTCGGTGTAGGACGGGTCCGGGTCGGCGAGGATCTCCGGCGGTGAGGTCCCGCAGCCGCCCGTGAATGCGGCGACGGCGACGACCGTCGCGGCGACGAGACGACGCACGTTCACCGGTACTCCCGCAGGCGCGGCCACAGCCCGACGACGATGCCGAGCAGCGCCAGCCCCGTCAACGCCGTCGTGGCGGGGGCGAGCGCGGACAGGGTCTGCGCGGCGCGGTCCTCGTTGCCGCGCAGTTCGGCGCGGGCGAGGTCGATGCCGCGTTCGAGGGCGCGGTCGAGGGTGGCGAACTGGGCGACGGCCTCGTCGGGACCGGGACCGGTCGCGAGGATCGCGGCGGCCGGGAAGTCCCCGCGGTCGAGCGCGGCCTGCATGCGGTTGTGCGACGCCAGCCATGCGGTGCGTGCCTCGGCGGCACGCACGGCGGGATCGGTGACGATCTCCACCTCCTCGCCGGACGCATACCCGGCGAGCAGCTCGCCGAGCCGGGACATGCTCTGGTCGAACGTCGCGTCGTACTCGCCGGTGGCGTCGCGGCGCACGAGCTGCAGGGTCTCCGCGGTGCGTGCCTGCTGCGCGAGGATGCGGCTGTCGGTGAACACCCCGAGCGGTTCGGCCCCGTGCACGATCGCCCGCTCGGTCGCGCTCGACGAGATCAGTCCGGCCACGAGCAGCCAGCACAGCAGGATTCCCGTCGCCGCGATCGACAGCAGCAGACCGGGATTGAGGGTGCGACGGCTGATCCGGGAGATGATGACGTGCACCGCGGTGAGCGCGACGACCGTCACCAGCAGCAGACCGATCGACGTCCACGGTGGCTGCACCGACGCGCGCTGCGTCGACGAGACCGCCGAGACGCTCTGCGTGTACAGCTCCTGCGCCATCGGCAGCAGCGCCGACTGCATCAGGTTCGACGCCTCGCCGAGATAGGCGGCACCCACCGGGTTGCCGACGCGGTTGTTCGCCCGCGCCGTCTCGACCAGGCCCGTGTACACGGTGAGGCGTTCGGCGATGCCGGACAGCAGCCGGGTGCCCGCACGGTCGCCGGTGGGAATCCCGCCGGCGGCGGCGACGAGCTGGGCGGACGCCTCGCCGACGGCCTGGGCGTAGCGGTCGCGGACCTCCTTCGGCTCGATGCCGCCGGAGATGAAGCCGGTGGCGGCCGCCGCGTCCGCGACCGACAGTGCGCTGTAGAGATTCTGTGCGGCATCGGCGAGCGGTTCGGTGGTGGCGAGCAACCGATCGTGGGTGGCCTTGCGGCCGGTGACGGTCTGGCCCGCCGCGACCCCGGAGACGAGGAGGAGCACGGCGAGCAGCACACCGAGGGTGACGAGCTTGGCGGGGGTGGAGCGCAGCAGGTCGCGCACCTCGTCGGAGGGGCCGGCGTGGGCGGTCGCGGCGGCCGGCACGTCGTTACGCTGGAGGCGACTCCCCACCGCACCGAGCGTGGGGGTCACGCGCACGTCCACGAGAGCACCCCTTCCGATGTGGCACTGTGTGTGGCGAGCATATAAGCAGTAACGGGATGTTGTTGCCGTCCGAGGACGGTGGACGCCCGGCTCGCGGTCGGCGGCCGGGCGGCAGGGAGGCGGACGCGATGCGAGGTGACGGGGACGGCTGGGCCGTCGGACCCGACGGTGATCGCCGGTGGGGCAGATTCGGCGCGGCCGGACTGCTGCTGCGCGCGCCGCTGCCCGACGGCACGCCGGCCGTGTTGCTGCAGCACCGCGCGGCGTGGAGCCATCAGGGCGGCACGTGGGCGCTGCCCGGCGGCGCCCGCGACAGCGACGAGAGTCCCGTCGCCGCGGCCGTGCGGGAAGCGAACGAGGAGACCGGGATCGACCCGGCGGCGCTGAGCGTGCGCACCGAGCGGGTCACCTCCGGGGTGGCCGGGGGGTGGACGTACACGACGGTCGTCGCGGACACCCCGAGCCCGATGGAGACGACCCTCAACGGGGAGAGCACCGAACTGCGCTGGGTGCCGGAGGCCGACGTCGAGACCATGCCGCTGCACACCGGGTTCGCGGCGGCCTGGCCGGACCTGCGGACCCGTGCGGTGCGGATGCTGCTCGACACCGCCAACGTCCTCGGGTCGCGGCCGACGGGCTGGTGGCGTGACCGCCCGGGCGCCACCGCACGACTGCTCGCGGAGCTGGCGGAGGCGTTGCCCCGCACCGTCGAGCTGCCCGACGGGTGTTTCGGCTGGGTGAGCCGCATCGAAGCGGTCCTCGAGGGGCAGGCCCGCGCGGCGGTGATCCACGACGACCGGACCCCGGTGCACACCGCCGTCGGCAGCGGGGACGACGAGCTGGCCTCCCTGGCGACGGGCACGTCGGCCGTGCTGGACCAGGTGCTCACCGTGGTGGTGACGGCCGACCGGGGACTGCGCGCCCGGCTGCCCGGGGACGTGCCGACCCTGTCGCCGTCGACGGTCCTGGGCTGGCTCTAGCGGACTGCCGGCCGCGGGCCGGCTCCAGCGGACTGCCGGACGGCGGGCCGGCTCCAGCGGACGGTCAGCCGGGCAGCGCGGCTTTCAGCGCCGCCGCCGCGGCCCGCGGATTCGGTGCCGCGGTGATGGCCCGGACCACCGCGATGCGGGTGGCGCCGGCGGCGAGCACCTCGGGCAGCCGCTCGGCGTCGATGCCGCCGATCGCGAACCACGGCCGCTGCGGCTGCGACCGGGCCACCTCCCGCAGTACCTCGAGTCCCGCCGGGGTGCGCCCCGGCTTGGTGGGGGTGGACCACACCGGCCCGTGGGCGAAGTAGTCGACGCCCTCCTCGATGTCGGACAGGCTCGCCTGCGCGCGGCTGCCGGTGGACCGGCCGATCACGATCTCCTCGCCGAGGATCTGCCGGGCGTACCGCACCGGCAGGTCGCCCTGACCCAGGTGCAGGATGTCGGCGCCCGCGGCGAGCGCGATGTCGGCACGGTCGTTGACGGCCAGCAGCGCACCGTGCCGGCGGCACGCCGCCGCCAGCACCTCGAGTGCCGCGAGTTCCTCGCGGGCCTCGAGCGGGCCGAACTTCTTCTCGCCCGCCGAACCCTTGTCGCGGAGCTGGACGATGTCGACTCCGCCCGCGAGGGCCTCCTCCGCGAATCGGGCCAGGTCTCCGGTGTCGCGACGGGCGTCGGTGCACAGGTAGAGCCGGGCCTGCGCGAGGCGTTCCCGGGGGGCGGGATGGTTGCCGCGGTAGGTAGTCACGGCGAAGACGGTAGTCTCTGCACTGAACGAATCGACACGGGAGTCCCGGGGATCGCGGGGCTGAGAGGGGGCCTGCCGGCCCCGACCGTCAGCACCTGAACCGGATCATGCCGGCGCAGGGAGTGAGGTGGACGAACTGTGGGAACCGTATCCGTCGTCGGCGGAGGCGTGATCGGGCTGTCGATCGCGTGGCGCGCGGCCCGTGCCGGCTGGACCGTGACCGTGCACGACCCGTCCCCGGGGGCGGGGGCGTCGTGGGTGGCCGGCGGGATGCTGGCACCGTTGTCGGAGGGCTGGCCGGGGGAGGAACACGTCCTCGAACTGGGCGCGGCGTCGCTGGCCCGCTGGCCGGAGTTCGGCGCCGAGCTGTTGCGGGAGACCGGACTGGACCTGTTCACCGCCGACGCGTCGCTGACCGTCGCGCTGGACGCGGCCGACGCGGCCGATCTGCGCACGATCGCCGAGTGGGTCTCGGCTCAGGGGCACGAGATGCGCGTGCTCGGTCGCGCCGAGGTGCGCGAGCTCGAGCCGTCGCTGGGGCCGCGCATCCGCCTGGGCCTGCTGGCCCCGGACGAGCTGGCCGTGGACAACCGGATCCTCGTCGATGCGCTGCGGCGGGCCGTCGCCGAGGCCGGTGTGGCCTTCGTCGATGTGCCGGTGCGCGACGTCGCGGACCTGGACGCCGACCGGGTGGTGCTCGCGG
>NZ_PCZU01000177.1:0-14876 GCF_002887785.1 Rhodococcus sp. ENV425 | reverse complement strand
GGCCCGCCTGTGGCCGGGCTTGCCGGTGCGGCCGGTCAAGGGGGAGATCCTGCGGTTGCGGACCCGCCCGGGTGCGGCGCCCGCCCCGCACCGGACGGTCCGCGGCAGTGTGCACGGCCGGCCGGCATACCTGGTGCCGCGCGCGGACGGCCTCGTCGTGGGCGCGACCCAGTACGAGGCCGACGACACGCAGGTCACCGTCGCGGGGGTGCGGGACCTGATCGCCGACGCCGAGGCGCTGTTCCCGGCGATCGGCGAATACGAACTGCACGAGGCGAGCGCCGGGCTGCGGCCCATGAGCCCGGACAATCTGCCGCTCATCGGCCGGCTGTCCGAACGGGTGATCGCCGCGACCGGGCACGGCCGCAACGGGGTGCTGCTGACCCCGGTCACCGCGGACGCGGTGGTCGCGGAGCTCGCGGACGAACCCCTCGCTGTCTCGAAACATGCTGATCCACAACGATTCTCGAAGGGGAAAAGGTCATGAACGGTGCGCCGACGGTGGGTGTCACGGTCAACGGGGAGGAGCGCTGGTTCGCGCAGGCGCCGACGATGGCCGAACTGCTCAGCGAACTCGGTCTGCCCGACAAGGGCGTCGCCGTCGCCGTGGACGGTGCCGTGTTCCCGCGGGGGCGCTGGTCCGAACGCGTCGAAAAGGGCTGGCAGATCGAGGTTCTCACGGCGGTGCAGGGTGGCTGAGCACAACACCGGCCGCGACCCCGGCCACGACCTGCCGCCGCTGACGATCGCCGGGCGGACCTTCTCGTCGCGGCTCATCACCGGCACCGGTGGGGCCGCCAACCTCGCGGTGCTCGAGGAGGCGCTCGTCGCCTCCGGCACCGAGCTGACCACCGTGGCGATGCGCCGCGTGGACGCGGCGTCCGGGACCGGCGTGCTCGATCTGCTGCGCCGCCTCGGCATCGCGCCGCTGCCCAACACCGCCGGCTGCCGCGGCGCCGCCGAGGCGGTGCTCACCGCCCGACTCGGGCGCGAGGCCCTCGGGACGGACTGGGTCAAGCTCGAGGTCATCGCCGACGAACGCACCCTGCTGCCCGACGCGATCGAACTCGTCTCCGCCGCCGAGCAGCTCGTCGACGACGGGTTCGTCGTGCTGCCCTACACCACGGACGATCCGGTGCTGGCGCGACGGCTCGAGGACGTCGGCTGCGCCGCCGTGATGCCGCTCGGCTCGCCGATCGGGACCGGACTGGGCATCGCCAACCCGCACCACATCGAGATGATCGTCGAGGCCGCCGGGGTGCCGGTGATCCTCGACGCCGGCATCGGCACCGCCTCGGACGCCGCGCTCGCGATGGAACTCGGGTGCGACGCGGTGCTGCTGGCGACCGCGGTGACGCGGGCGAAGGACCCGGCGCTCATGGCGTCGGCGATGCGGCACGCCGTCGAGGCGGGCTTCCGGGCCCGGCACGCGGGCCGCATCCCGAAGCGGTTCTGGGCGCAGGCCTCCTCGCCGCTCGAACCGTAGGGCGACCCGAGGGAACGGTGACCGGGTGGTCGCTCGACGTGCGTGTGGTGCCGCACGGGCCGCGGCACCACACGCGCCGTCAGGCGGCGGAGAGCAGCCGTGCGAGGGTGGCTCTTCCCTCGGGTTCGAGGGGCAGCAGCGGCGCTCGGGGATCCCCGACGTCCGAGCCGAGGATGCCGAGGCCCGCCTTGATCGTGGTGGGGAGGCCGCCGGCGACGATGAACTCGAGCAGGGGCCGCAGTTCGGCGTACAGGGCCTGAGCGCGGGCGAGGTCGCCGTCCTCGACGGCCGTGTACAGCGCGAGACACGGCTCGGGCCGCAGGCACGGCGCGGCGGTGCACCAGCCGGACGCCCCGGCCCTCAGCGCCTCGAGCACGAGCGGGTTGCTGCCGTTGTAGAACGGCAGGCGGCCCTCGCTGAGCTCGGCGATGCGCTGCATCCGGGACAGATCGCCGGTGGACTCCTTGACCATGGTGAGGTTGTCGATGGTGTCGAACATCGACACCAGCAGTTCCGGGCTCATGTCGATGCCGCTGGTGGCGGGGTTGTTGTACGCCATGACGGGAATGTCGATCGCCGCACCGACGGCGGCGTAGTGGCAGGCGATCTCGCGATCGGTGAGCTTCCAGTACGACACGGGGAGCACCATGACGGCCGAGGCGCCCGCCGTCTGCGCGCGACGGGCCCGGCGGACGGTGTTCGCCGTCGTCAGGTCGGACACTCCGACGACGACGGGGACGCGGCCGGCGACGGCGGCGATCGTGGTGTCGAGAACGGTGTCGAACTCCTTCTCGGTGAGATAGGCGCTCTCGCCGGTACTGCCGAGTGGGGCGACGGCGTGCACACCGTCCCCGACGAGACGGTCGACGAGCGCGGTGAGCGCGCCGGTGTCGACCGTCGCATCGGCGCCGGAGGTGAACGGGGTGATCGGGTAGGCGATGATGCCTTCCAGTGTGGTCAAGGCAGAGAATCCTTTTCGTCTCGTGAAAGCGGGGGCGAGCAACCTCGCCGGGGGCCGGTGGGCGCTCAGCCGGCGATCGCGTCCGGGTGCCGGGCCAGGGCGCGACGTGCGTAGTAGGCGAAGTTGGCCTGGCTGCGTTTCGGGGTGAGGGTCCAGTCGTGCGCCTCCCGCGCGAGCCGGTCCGGAAGTTCGGCGATCGTGCCGGCCGCCATGGCGGCGAGTTGCAGCTCGGCGCCGCGTTCGATCAGCACGGCGAGCGAGCACGCCTCCTCGATGCCGGCCCCGGCGACGACGTGGCCGTGGTGGGCCAGGAGGATCGCCTTCTTCGAGCCGAGCGCGGCCGTGATGATCTCGCCTTCCTCGTTGCCGACCGGCACGCCGGGCCAGGCGGGGAGGAAGGCGCAGTCGTCGTAGAGCGGCGCGATGTCCATCTGGGACACCACGAGCGGGACTTCGAGCATGGACAGTGCGGCGACATGGAACGGATGGGTGTGGACGATGCACTGCACGTCGGGGCGCGCGCGGTAGATCCAGCTGTGGAACCGGTTGGCGGGATTGGCCATCCCGGAGCCGTCGAGAACCTGGAGATCCTCGTCGACCAACAGCAGGTTGTCCTCGGTGATCTCGTCGAACCCGAGGCCCAGCTGCTGGGTGTAGTAGGTCCCCGGTTCTTCGGCGCGGGCGGTGATCTGGCCCGCCAGGCCGGAGTCGTGCCCGGCGTCGAACAGGATTCGGCAGGTCAGGGCGAGCTTCTGGCGCGTCGTCCAGCCGGACTCCGCAAGGTGGGTCCGCATGCGGGCCTGGGCCTGGTGCATCAACTCCGCTTTCGTAGCGGTGAACGTCCCGGACATCGATCGGCCTCCTCGATCTCGACTGTGGTGGACACGAGGGAGACTATAGGACACTTTGTGTCATGTACAACTACTTTCGTCGGGAGAGCCCTCGACAGGACACTTTGTAGACTCGCCGTGTGAGGGGTGACGACGGAAGGACGGGGCCGTGACCGCGCTGGTGCGAGCGTTACGCAAGGAGCGGGGGCTCACGCTCGAGGCCCTCGCGGCGCAGACCGGGTTGACCAAGAGCTACCTGTCCAAGATCGAGCGCGAGCGCAGCACACCGTCGATCGCGGTGGCGATGAGGATCGCCCGCGCCCTCGACGTCGACGTCGGGCAGCTGTTCGCGGACGACGCGTCGCGTTCGCGGATGACGATCGAGCGCGCCCCCGCCCGGGCCGGGGCGGACCGCTACCACCCCGTCGCCGCGGGAATGCTGGGGAAAGCGATGTCCCCGTTCGTCGTCCGGCCCGGACGCGACTTCGCCGACGACCCGCACCCCGAGCACAGCGGCCAGGAGTTCGTGTTCGTCGTCTCCGGATCGATCGAACTCGACCACGGGGGGACGATCGTCACCCTGGACGCCGGCGACTGCGCCTACTTCGACGCCTCCCTCGATCATCGGCTCCGCAGCACCGGCCCGGTGGACGCCGAGGTCCTCGTCGTCGCATGCAACGACAACCACTGATCGAGACGCCTGCAGGACCGTAGGGCGACCCCGCGCGGCGCGATCCGCCCGAATCGGGCAGGCTGTGGGTCATGATCGAAGTGACCGGACTGACGAAGACCTTCGGTTCCACCGTCGCCGTCGACGACGTGACGTTCACGGTCCGGCCGGGGATCGTCACCGGATTCCTCGGCCCCAACGGCGCCGGGAAATCCACGACGATGCGGATGATCCTCGGCCTCGACCGGCCCACCGCCGGGACCGCGCTGATCGACGGCGTCCCCTACCGGCAGCTGAAGCGGCCGCTGCGGACCGTCGGTGCGCTGCTCGACGCGCGCTGGGTACACCCGAACCGGTCGGCGCGGGCACACCTGCGCTGGCTCGCCGCGTCCAAC
This sequence comes from Rhodococcus sp. ENV425, assembly GCF_002887785.1. Lineage (NCBI taxonomy): Bacteria > Bacillati > Actinomycetota > Actinomycetes > Mycobacteriales > Nocardiaceae > Rhodococcus > Rhodococcus sp. ENV425. The sequence goes on along the minus strand of NZ_PCZU01000177.1, from coordinate 10,534 downwards.
GGCCTGCCGAACTCGCGGGTCGAGGAGGTGCTCGCGCTCGTCGGCCTGACCGAGGTGGCCGACAAGCGCGCGGGCGGTTTCTCGCTCGGCATGTCGCAGCGGCTCGGACTGGCCGGTGCCCTGCTCGGCGACCCGAAGGTGCTGCTGTTCGACGAGCCCGTCAACGGCCTCGACCCCGAGGGCATCGTGTGGATCCGGCGGTTCATGCAGGCCCTCGCAACGGAGGGCCGCACCGTCCTCGTGTCGAGCCACCTGCTGTCGGAGATGGCGCAGACCGCCGACCACCTGCTGGTGATCGGCCGGGGCCGGCTCATCGCGGACACGTCCGTCGCGGAGTTCGTCGAGCGGGCGTCGGAGGCGACGGTGCGGGTGCGCAGCCCACAGCTCGACACGCTGCGGACGGCACTGACCGGGCAGGGCCACACCGTCCGGGACGACGAGGGCGCGCTGATCGTCAGCGGCGTCACCACCGCGCAGGTGGGTGAGGTCGCAGCTGCGCACTCGGTGGTGCTGCACGAACTGGCGGGCCAGAACGCGTCGCTCGAGGAGGCGTTCATGAAACTGACCGGAGACGACGTGCAGTACCAGGGAGCCGTGGCCGGGGGCCCGGCTGTGCAGCCGATGAAGGGGGAGCTGCGATGAGCGTGGCCGTGGACAACGCCGGCACGACGAGCGTGGTCGTGGACACCGTCAAGGCGGAACGGATCAAACTGACCTCCACCCAGTCGCCGTGGTGGTGCACCGTCGTGATCGTCGCGCTGGGCCTCGGCCTCGCGGCGATCCTCGGCGCCGCGTCCAAGGCGAGCATGTCCGTCGACGAGGAGGTCGGCCGGTTCTACCCGACCGTCGACGTCGCGGTCAGCGGCGTCGCCGGCTTCGGCGTGCTCGTGCTGATGATCCTCGCGGCGCTGTCGGTGACCAGCGAGTACCGGTTCGGGGTCATCCGTACCACGTTCCAGGCCATGCCGAACCGCAGCGCCGTCCTCGTCGTCAAGGCGCTGCTGATCGGGGTGTTCGGCGCGGTACTGACCGGCGTGCTGGCCCTCGCCTCGTTCTATCTCGCCAAGGCCCTCGCCGGCCCGGAGGCCGGGCGGGACCTGGTGCTCGAGGGCGACGACGCGTGGCGGTCGATCTACGGCGTCGCGATCTACGCGCTGCTGTGCGCGGTGCTCGCCGTCGCGGTGGGGGCGCTGTTGCGCCAGTCCGCCGGCACCATCGCGCTGCTGCTGCTGTGGCCGCTGCTGATCGAGTCGCTGTTCGCGCTGTTCGGTTCGTTCGGCCGGCAGGTGCAGCCCTTCCTGCCGTTCGCCAATGCCAACCACTTCCTCGGCAGCGAGCAGGGCATCGACTTCCACTGGGGGCCGTGGGGTTCGCTGGTGTACTTCGCGGTGTTCGTCGCCGTGGTGTTCGCGGCCGCGCTGGTCGTGGTGAACCGGCGCGACGCGTGAGTATTCTCGGCGGATGAACCGGGGAGCGCGGGTACGGGCCGGGGGCGCCGTCGCGGCGATCGTGCTGCTGGTGGCGGCATGCTCGGAGGAGCCGCCGGCGCCGGCGCCGGTGGACCCGGCCGCGCTGGCGGGGGCCGTGGGAATCGACGCGGTGGTCGGCCACCTCACGGAACTCGAACGCATCGCCACCGAGCACGACGGCAACCGCGCCGTGGGCACCGCCGGCTACGACGCGAGCGTCGACTACGTCGCCGGCCGGTTGCGCGACGCGGGATTCGACGTGCAGACCCCGGAGTTCGACGTCCGCAGTTTCGACGTCGAGACCGAGACCCTGACCGTCGCCGGCGCGCCGGTGCCGGTCCGGGCCCTCGAGTTCTCGCCGTCCACCGGCCCGGACGGACTCACCGCCCGGCTCGTGCCGGTGCCCGCCGACGACACGCCCGGGTGCGAGGCCTCCGACTACGACGGTCTCGACGTCTCCGGCGCCGTCGTGCTCGTCACGCGCGGGGTGTGCCCGTTCTTCGTCAAGCAGCAGGTCGCGGCCGAACGCGGTGCGGCGGCGCTCCTCGTCGCCAACAACGAGGACGGTGCGCTCGCCGGCGCCACCCTCGGCGAGGAGGGCAACGACCTCGTGCCCGCCGCGGGGATCAGCGGCGCCGACGGCCGCGCGCTCGCCGCCGCACCCACCACGGTGACCCTCGTCCTCGACACCCGCGTCGACAGCGTGCGCTCGCGCAACGTGCTCGCGCAGACCACCACGGGCTCGACCGACGACGTGGTCGTCGTCGGCGCCCACCTCGACAGCGTCCCGGAGGGACCGGGCATCAACGACAACGGCACCGGCGTCGCCGCGGTGCTCGAGACGGCCCTGCAGCTCGGCAGCGACCCGGGTGTCACCAACGCGGTGCGGTTCGCGTTCTGGGGCGCCGAGGAGGTCGGGCTGGTCGGCTCCACCGACTATGTGGCCTCCCTGGACGACGCCGCCCGCGAGGACATCGCCCTGTACCTGAACTTCGACATGCTCGGGTCGCCGAATCCCGGCTACCTCGTCTACGACGGCGACGACTCCGACGCGGTGGGCGCCGGACCGGGACCGGAAGGCTCGGCCGGCATCGAGCGCACCTTCCTGGGCTACCTGACGTCGCGGGGCGTCGCCGCGGACGGCACCGACTTCGACGGCCGCTCCGACTACGGGCCGTTCGTCGACGCGGGCATCCCCTCCGGGGGCGTGTTCTCCGGTGCCGACGACCGCAAGACCCCGGAGCAGGCGGGCAAGTGGGGCGGCACCGGCGACGCGCCGTTCGACCCGAACTACCACAGCCCGCAGGACACGCTCGCCAACATCGACCGGGCCGCGCTCGCCGTCGCCGCCTCGGCCGTCGGGTACGGGGTGGGCACGTATGCGCGGACCGTCGCGGGACCGGACGGGGTTCCCGTCGGGCCGCAGCGCGCCGAGGTCCGCTCCGATGGATGAGACGCCGGCCCCGGGCTTCGGTCGTCGCCTCGCGGACCGGTTCTCGGCCGTGGACCGGCGGCCCGAGCTGGTCCGGCTGGCCCGGCGGCTGCGGCGCGCGCTCCCCGGCGATCCCGGGTTCGGCGATCCGCTGTCCACCGCCGGGACCAGCGGGCCGCAGGCCGTCGCCCGGCTGGCCGGACGGTGGCGCGACGTCGACGACCCGAGCGCGGTGCACGAACTCGGATTCGGCGTGCTGCAGGCCTGGCAGGCGCTGCTCGAACGCGCCGGCGCCGGCCGCGGCGACCGGGAGGTCACCGTGGTCTTCACCGACCTCGTGGGGTTCTCGACGTGGTCCCTCGCCGCGGGCGACGTCGCCACCCTCGACCTGCTGCGGCGCGTCGCCCGGGCGCTGGAGCCGGCGTTCACGGACCGCGGCGGCACCGTCGTCAAGCGGCTCGGCGACGGTCTGATGGTGGTGTTCGACCGGCCGGAACGGGCGCTGGACGCGATCTTCGCGGCCCGCGCCGCCCTGACCGCGGTGACCGCGGACGGCTACCGGCCGCGGATCCGGGTCGGCGCGCACACCGGTCGGCCCCGGCGGATCGGCAGCGACTGGCTGGGCGTCGACGTCACCGTCGCGGCCCGCATGATGGAGCTCGCCGGGAACGGGCACGTGGTGGTGTCCTCCGCGACGCTCGACGCACTGCCGGCCGGTGCCGTCGACACGCTCGGCCTCGAGGTGCGCCCGCACCGGCGCGGGCTGTTCGCGTCGGCCCCCAAGGGTGTACCGCCCGAACTCGGGATCTGGCGGATCAGGACTGCAGTCGCCACAGGGGGTTGACCGGGCCGTGCCCGGCGCCGAGGTCGTACGACCACTCCAGGCACCGGGTGACCCACTCCTTGCCGAACTCCACGGCCTCGGGCACCGACCACCCGTGGGCGAGGGCCGACGCGATCGCCGCGGCGAGCGTGTCGCCGCCGCCGTGATCGTTGCCGGTGTCGATGCGGGGGCTGGTGAACTCGAGGAACCGGTCCCCGTCGAACAGCAGGTCGGTGCTGACGTCGGAGGTGCGCAGGTGCCCGCCCTTGACGATCGCCCACTGCGCGCCGAGGCCGTGCAGCGCCTCGGCGGCGCGTCGCGCGGAGGCGTCGTCGACCACCTCGATGCCGGTGATCAGCCGCACCTCGTCGAGGTTCGGCGTGACCACCGTGGCCTGCGGTATCAGGGTGTGCCGCACCGCGTCGAGAGCCTCCGCGTGCAGCAGGGGATCGCCGTGCATCGACGCGCACACCGGGTCGACCACGAGCGGCACCGGCCGATCGCGGCCGATGCCGACCTCCGCGCACACCGCGGCGACCGCCTCGATGATCCCGGTGGAGGCGAGCATGCCGGTCTTGGCGCCCGAGACCCCGATGTCCTCCACCACGCACCGCACCTGCGCGGCCACCGTCTCGGGCGGGATCTCGTGAAAGCCGCTGACGCCCACGGAGTTCTGCACGGTCACGGCCGCGACGGCGACGCAGGCGTGCACGCCGCACATCGCCATGGTGCGCGAGTCGGCCTGGATGCCGGCCCCGCCACCCGAGTCGGTTCCGGCGATGGTGAGGGCACGGACCGGGGTTCGGCCCTTCGGGGCCAGGGGCAGCAGCTTCACGGCTGCGACCCTACCGATTCGATCGGGACGTAGACCTGGCCACCCGCGCCGGCGAATTCGGCGGCCTTGCCGGCCAGCCCGGCCCGCACGTCCGCGGAGATCCGCATCGAGCAGAACTTCGGGCCGCACATCGAGCAGAAGTGGGCCTTCTTGGCCGGCTCCGCCGGCAGCGTCTCGTCGTGGAACGCGCGGGCGGTGTCCGGGTCGAGGGACAACGCGAACTGGTCGTGCCACCGGAACTCGAACCGGGCGCGGGAGAGCGCGTCGTCGCGTTCCCGGGCGCGCGGGTGGCCCTTGGCGAGATCCGCCGCGTGGGCGGCGATCCTGTACGCGATCACCCCGGTCTTGACGTCGTCCCGATCGGGCAGGCCCAGGTGCTCCTTCGGCGTGACGTAACAGAGCATCGCGGTGCCGGCCCGGGCGATCATCGCGGCGCCGATCGCCGAGGTGATGTGGTCGTAGGCGGGAGCGATGTCGGTGGTGAGCGGCCCGAGGGTGTAGAAGGGGGCCTCCTCGCACAGCTCCTCCTCGAGCCGCACGTTCTCCTCGATCAGGTGCATCGGCACGTGTCCGGGACCCTCGATCAGCACCTGGACGCCGTGCGACTTCGCGACGCGGGTGAGTTCCCCGAGCGTGCGCAGCTCGGCGAACTGGGCGGCGTCGTTGGCGTCGGCGACGGAGCCGGGACGCAGGCCGTCGCCGAGGGAGATCGTCACGTCGTAGCGCTGCAGGATCTCGCACAGCTCGGCGAAGTGTGTGTACAGGAACGACTCCCGATGGTGCGCCAGGCACCATGCGGCCATGATGGCGCCGCCGCGCGAGACGATGCCGGTCACCCGGTGCGCGGTGAGCGGGATGTGCCGCAGCAGCACCCCGGCGTGGACGGTCATGTAGTCGACGCCCTGCTCGCACTGTTCGATCACGGTGTCGCGGTACATCTCCCAGGTCAGCGCGGCCGGATCCCCACCGGCCTGCTCGACGGCCTGGTAGATCGGCACCGTGCCGACGGGCACCGGCGAGTTGCGCAGGATCCACTCGCGGGTCTCGTGGATGCGCGGGCCGGTGGACAGGTCCATGACGGTGTCGGCCCCCCACCGGGTCGCCCACACCATCTTGTCGACCTCCTCGGCGATCGAGGAGGTCACCGCGCTGTTGCCGATGTTCGCGTTGACCTTCACCCCGAACGCCTTGCCGATGACCATCGGCTCGAGCTCGGGGTGGCGGTGGTTCGCCGGGATCACGGCCCGGCCGGCGGCGACCTCGGCGCGGACCGTCTCGGCGGGTACGCCCTCGCGGGCGGCGCAATAGCGCATCTCCGGGGTGACGACGCCCGCGCGGGCGGCGGCGAGCTGCGTGCCCGGGTGCCGCGGCCACCCGGCCCGCAGTGCCGGCAGGCCCGCGGCCAGGTCGACCACGACGTCGGACTCGGTGTACGGCCCGGACGTGTCGTACAGGTCGTGGTGCTCGCCGGTGGTCAGGTGGACCCGGCGTACCGGGACCGACATCCCCGGTTCCCCGGGCACGGCGACGTAGTGCTTGGTGCTGCCCTCGATGGGGCCGGTGGTGACGGCGCCCGCGCCGGACGCGGACGAGCCGGATACAGCTGTGCTCACGAGATGATCTCCCTACGCCGGAATTACCCGGTCAGGTTCTACGGTCGACGGCCCCGAGCCGTCCTCTCAGCCCGCTGGTGCGAGCTCCCGTGTGGTTGCGATGTGCGGTGCCACCATAGCGCAGCACCGTGCCGGGGGCAGGACGGCACTGCGCGGGGGGTGGCAGGGCAGCACCGTGCCGGGGCAGGGCAGCACCGTGCCGGGGGCAGGGCAGATATTTGCCGCCTACGTCTCGGCGGATACACCCTGCATGCTCTATAGTGGCGTAGGTCACAGTTCGGTTACGGCACCACGGAGGGGATCATGCTCGTCAACTCGCCGCGTACCGAGGTGACCGACAACAAGGATCAGAACCGCTTCGAGCTACGCCTCAACGGGGATCTTGTCGGGATCCTCGGGTATTTCGACACGGATCGTCCCTCGGGCGTGCCCGGGCGCAACCATCCCGTCGTCGATTTCCTGCACACCGTCATCGTCGAGGACTTCGGGCACCGTGGGCTCGCGGGGGTGCTCGTGGGCCACTCCCTGGATCTCGCGCGTCAGCGTGGCTGGCGGGTCCGGCCCGTGTGCACCTACGTGCAACGGTTCCTCACCGCCCACCCCGAGTACCGGGACGTCGTCCTGCCGCTCGAGCCGACCGCCGGCCGTCGCTGACGCGCGGATTCCGCCCCGGCGTGACCGGGTCGCCTCAGTCGGCGAGGTCGACGACGACGGGCGCGTGGTCGCTCGCGCCCTTGCCCTTGCGCTCGTTGCGGTCGATCTCCGCGCCGGAGACCCGCGCCGCGAGCGCGGGGGAGCCGAGGACGAAGTCGATGCGCATGCCCTGGCGCTTCGGGAAGCGCAGCTGGGTGTAGTCCCAGTAGGTGTACACACCTGGGCCCGGGGCGTGCGGGCGCACCACGTCGGTGAAGCCGCCGTCGAGGAAGGCGCGGAACGCCTCCCGCTCCGGCTCCGACGTGTGCGTCCGGCCCTCGAAGAACGCCGGATCCCACACGTCCTCGTCGGTGGGAGCGATGTTCCAGTCACCGACGAGCGCGATCTGCTTCTGCGGGTCGGCGGCGAGCCAGGCCTGTGCGTCGGCCCGCAGCTTCGCCAGCCACTCGAGCTTGTAGACGTAGTGGGGATCGGCCAGCTCACGCCCGTTGGGCACGTACAGGCTCCACACCCGCACGCCGCCGCACGTCGCGCCGATCGCCCGGGCCTCCTGAGCCGGGTCGGCGTCCGGGTCCTTGGTGAAACCGGGCTGGTCCTCGAACCCGACCTGCACGTCGTCGAGACCGATGCGGGAGGCGATGGCGACGCCGTTCCACTGGGAGAGCCCCACGTGTGCCACCCGGTAGCCGAGTTCTTCGAACCGCTCGTACGGGAACTGCTCGTCCTTGCACTTGGTCTCCTGCATGGCGAGCACATCGGTGCCCGTCCGCTGCAGCCAGTCGAGGATCCGGTCGGTACGGGCACGGACGGAGTTCACGTTCCAGGTAGCAAGACGCACGTCCCCACTCTAGGCGAGCGGACCGACAGGTTCCGTGGCGTACCGGTAGCGGTGGTGCTCGACGAATCCGAGCGCCCGGTACAGGCCCCGGGCGGCGGTGTTCCCCGCCGCGACCTGCAGGTATGCGTGGGTGGCGCCGTGGTCGCGACCCCACTGCAGCAGGGCCCCGCACACGAGCGTGCCGAGGCCGTTCCGGCGGTGCGCGGCGGCCACCTCGACGGCGGTCAGGCCCACCCAGCGGCGGCCGTCGGGGGCGTCGGTGACCGCGGCCCGGGCGATCGCCAGGGTCTCCGTGTCGCCGCCGATGCGGCCGAAGCCCAGGACGCCGCCCAGGACGGACTCGACGACCGCCCGGCCTTCGGCAGGCATCGGCGCGCCGCGGTAGCGGTACAGCGACAGCCACCCGGGGTCCGGGCCGGCGCTCACGGTCACGGGGGTGGCGACGCCGGGCAGCGGCACGTCGTCGAGGTCGGCGGCCAGCACCTGCACCTCGTCGCTCGGTGCCCACCCGTGCGGGAGCCGGGCGAGCCGGTCCGGCAGCAGGAGCCGCAGCGGCAGGCCGCGGACCGCGAACCACTCGCGCATCCGGGCGTACACGTCCGGATCGAGGGGGTCGGCGACCGTGCCCGGGTCGCCGAGCGGGGTGGCGGAATTCGCGCGGCCGGTGAAGCCGGCGCCGGCCCGCAGGAGCCAGCCGTCGATCCAGCCCTGTTCCAGCCCGGGCCAGGCGGCGGCCGCGGCGTTCTCGAGGGCGCGGATCTCACCGGTGCGGATCGGCCGGGCACCGAGGGCCTTGAGCGCGACCACGGCCTCGGGCGCGACCTGCACGAGGCGGCCGCCGGCGGTGCGCACCACCACGGCCGGTTCGAGGGAGACCAGCTCGCCGATCACGTCGGTCATCGGGTGGCTGTAGCCGGCGGGCAGCCGGTAGCGCAGCACCACCCGGGTGCCGACGGGTACGGACTGCTCGGTCGTCACCGGTGCGTCAGTCCTCGTCGTCGTGGCCGAACGGGTCCTCGACCGTCCCGGGCACCCAGCTGAGGCCGGGCACGCCCCACCCCGCCCGCTTGATCGTCTTCTTGGCGGCGCGGGCGTTGCGTCCGATGAGCTTGTCGACGTACAGGTAGCCGTCGAGGTGGCCGACCTCGTGCTGCAGCATCCGGGCGAAGAAGCCGTGGCCCTCGATCTCGATCGGGTTGCCCTCGGCGTCGGTGCCGGTGACCTTCGCCCACTCGGCGCGCCCGGTGGGGAACTGCTCGCCGGGGACCGACAGGCACCCCTCGACGTCGTCGTCGGGGTCGGGCATCGTCTCCGGGATCTCCGACGTCTCGAGCACCGGGTTGATCACCTCGCCGCGGCGGCGGACCACGTTGCCGGCCTCGTCCAGGTCGGGGCAGTCGTAGACGAACAGCCGCAGGTCGACACCGACCTGGTTGGCGGCGAGACCGACGCCGTTCGCCGCATCCATCGTCTCGTACATGTCGGCGATCAGCTGGGCCAGTTCGGCCGGCGACTGGGTGACCGGTTTCGTCGGGTGATGCAGGACGGGGTCACCGACGATCCGGATCGGAAGTATTGCCATGGTGCAAGAGGATAGTGGGCAGGACTCGCCTGTCCGTTGAGCCGGTACCTGTCGTACCACCGTGGTTGAATTGCCCTCGGAAACACCCGGGTCCGATCGGACCTCGGCGTGATTCGAGGCAGTCGAGGAGTGAGATGGACGGCGCAGCAGCGCAAATCGGTAACGAATCCGAGCAGGTTTCCGACCGGAGCAACCACGCCGAGAACAACCACCCCGAGAACAACCACCCCGCGGCCGGCCCGGACGAGGCCGGCACGGACGGTCTCTCTCGCCGGGAGCGCGACATCCTCGCCTTCGAGCGGCAGTGGTGGAAGTACGCCGGTGCCAAGGAAGAGGCGATCAAGGAACTCTTCGGTCTGTCCGCGACCCGCTACTACCAGGTCCTCAACGCGCTGGTGGACCGGCCGGAGGCGCTGGCGGCCGACCCCATGCTCGTCAAGCGGTTGCGCCGGCTGCGGGCCAGCCGGCAGAAGGCCCGCGCCGCGCGCCGGCTCGGCTTCGAGATCACCAAGTAGTACGAGTACGACGGTGATCCGGCGGGCGCGGCAACTAAGGTCGAGAGCGTGAGCACAACCTCGGAATCGTCGGGTCCGCCGCTGCGAGCGCTCGCGATGGTGCTGATCTCTCTCGCCATCCTGTTCGCCGGCCTCGGTCTCGCCTCGCTCGGAAGCTCCGATTCCGAGAGCCCGGCTCCCGAGCCGACGACCGAGCCCGCGGCCGCGCCGGCGACCACGTCCGCGACGTCGGCGCCGCTCGCCGCGACGTCGGCGAGGACGACCGCCCCCGGTGCGGCTCCGTCGGCCACGACGACGGTCTCCGCCACCACGTCGGCGGGGGCCGCCGCCCCCGTGCGGGTGCTCAACAACAGCAACGTCTCGGGCCTGGCCGCCCAGACGGCCGGCCTGCTCGAGGACGAGGGATTCACCGTCGCGGAGACGGGCAACTACAGCGACGGCGTGATCGAAACCACGTCCGTGTACTACGGCACGGGTCCGGGGGAGCGGCAGACCGCGGAGGCGGTGGCCGAGGCGCTGGGGGTGACGGCCCAGCCGCGCTTCGCCGGGATCCGGGACTCGTCGCCGGGCGTCATCGTCATCGTCACCTCGCCGTGAGGGCTTCCGCCCCCCGGCTATGATCAGGTGACTTTTCGCCACTTCGAAGGAGCGGTTTGATGGCCTCGAGTTCCACCCGTCGCATGTCCTGGCGTGCCCTGGCCCCGATCGTCGCGATCGCTGCGGTGGGCCTGAGCGCGTGCTCGAACAGCGAGGAGCCGAGCGACACCCCCGGC
>NZ_PCZU01000176.1:6410-9096 GCF_002887785.1 Rhodococcus sp. ENV425 | reverse complement strand
CCGGCAATGCCGGGGCCGCGCCCGGTCAGCCGGAACAATTGGTGCCCGTGACCCCTGCGACGCACGCCGAGGACGGGCGCCGGTGAGGCGAGGGACCCCACCGTCTTCCCGGCCGGTCCGCGGCCGCCCTGCTCCTTCCCGCCGGCCGGCGCCCGCCCGGCGCACCCGCCCGCGCAAGGCCTCCGGCGGAGCGGACACCACCGGGTTCCGGTTCCGCTACCGGTACGGGCGCGCAGTCATGTTCCTGGCCCTCGGGGTCGCGGCCGTGCAACTGCTGTGGGTTCAGGTCGTCCAGGCGCCGCAGCTGACCGCCGAGTCGGCCAGCCAGCGCACGACGCGGCTCGTCGAGCCTGCCACCCGCGGCACCATCGCCGACCGGAACGGCAGTCCGCTGGCCTACACGATGGAGGCGAAGGCGCTCACCTTCCAGCCCGTCCGCGTCCGGCGAGAGCTGGACGAGGCGCGCGCCGAGGACCCGACGCAGCCGGAGACCGACGCGTATCTGGAGGGTCTCGCGAAGGCGATCCACGAGGCGCTCGGAGCGGCCGCCCCCGAGGACGAGATCCTCGACAAGCTGCGCAGCGACGAGACCTTCGTCTATCTGGCGCGCGGCGTCGATCCCGCCGTGGCGACCTCGCTCGTCGACGAGTACGACAAGGTCGGTCTCGAGCGTCAGGACATCCGGCTGTATCCCGGCGGCTCGCTCGCCGCCAACCTCGTCGGCGCGACGGGCTGGGACGGGCACGGCCTCCTCGGTCTCGAGGATTCCATGGACTCCGTGCTCGCCGGCACCGACGGCTCCTCGACGTACGATCGGGGCTCCGACGGCGCGGTGATCCCCGGCAGCTGGCGCGATCAGCAACCTGCCGTCGACGGTTCCGCGGTGGAACTGACCATCGACTCCGACGTCCAGTACTACGTGCAGCAGCAGGTGCAGCGCGCCAAGGACCTGTCCGGGGCGAAGAACGCGTCCGCCGTCGTGCTCGACGCCCGGACCGGCGAGGTCGTCGCCATGGCCAACGACGGCACGTTCGACCCGTCGATCGGGGTCGGCAACAACCCGAAGGACGCCGAACTCGGGAATCCCGCCGTCAGCACCCCCTTCGAGCCGGGGTCGGTGAACAAGATCGTCACCGCGGCCGCCGCGATCGAGGACGGCCTCACCACCCCCGACGAGGTGCTGCAGGTGCCCGGCACGATCCGCATGGCCGGCGTCACCGTCAAGGACGCGTGGGACCACGGCGTCGTGCCCTACACCGCCACCGGTGTGTTCGGGAAGTCCTCCAACGTGGGGACCCTGATGCTCGCGGAACGGGTCGGCGAGGACCGGTTCGCGCAGATGCTCGGCCTGTTCGGCCTCGGGCAGCGCACCGACGTGGGCCTGCCGGGCGAGTCCGCCGGCAGCGTGCCGAGCCGCGAGCAGTGGTCCGGCGGCACCTTCGCCAACCTGCCGATCGGGCAGGGCCTGTCGATGACGCTGCTCCAGATGGCAGGGATCTACCAGGCCATCGCCAACGACGGCGAGCGGATTCCGCCGCGCGTCGTCCGGGCGGTCGTCGCACCCGACGGCACCCGCACCGAGACACCCCGGCCGGACCCGGTGCGGGTGGTCAGCCCGCAGACCGCCGCCACCGTGCGCGACATGTTCCGCGCCGTGGTGCAGGACGACACCGGGAACCAGCGCGGCACCGGCACCCCGGCGGCGATCGAGGGCTACCAGGTCTCCGGCAAGACCGGCACCGCCCAGCAGGTCGACCCCGCATGCAAGTGCTACTCGAACTCGAACTACTGGATCACCTTCGCGGGGATCGCGCCCGCCGACCGCCCCCGCTACGTGATCGGCATCATGCTCGACGCGCCCACCCGCAGCGCCGACGGCAGCGGCGGGCAGTCCGCCGCACCGCTGTTCCACACGATCGCCTCGTGGTTGCTGCAGCGCGAGGGCGTGCCGCTGTCGGCGGACCCGGGCAGCAAGCTGATCCTGCAGGTGGACTGAGCCGCGCGGGTGCGGTCGATCGCCGAGCACGTGTCGGCGGCACCGCCGCCCGTCGGTAACCTGACACGTCGGTACCGTGACACCGCGGTCGAGCCCCGGTGCTCGGGAACAGCGCGGCCGCGGGAGTAGAGGAACGGCAGGAGACACTGCCGCGGAGCGAGAGGAGCCTGGTGCCTGTGCCGTCGAGTCCGGACCCGTCCCCGCCGGGAGGCGGCCTGAGACCCGAGCATCCACCGGTGACGCAGCTCCGCGACCTCGCTGCCGCCGTGGGCGCCACCGTCGGCACCGTCGCACCGGGCGCCACGACCTCCGCCGCGGGCATCCCGGTGTTCGTGACCGGCGTCGACCTGCGGGCCCAGGGGGTGCAGCCCGGCGACCTGTTCGCCGCACTCCCGGGCGCCCGCGCGCACGGCGCCGAATACGCCGCGGAGGCCCTGGAACGGGGTGCTGTCGCCGTCCTCACCGACGCCGCCGGATGCGAGCACCTCGCCGCCGTCGTCACCCGCCCCGTGCCGGTGCTGGTCCACCCGGATCCGCGGTCGGTCCTCGGCGTCGTCTCCGCCGCCATCTACGGCGACCCGTCGCAGCACATGCAGGTCGTCGGCATCACCGGCACTTCCGGCAAGACCACCAGCGCCTATCTGGTCGAGGCGGGGCTCGCCGCCGCCGGGCGGGTCACGGGCCTGGTCG
>NZ_PCZU01000176.1:1405-6380 GCF_002887785.1 Rhodococcus sp. ENV425 | reverse complement strand
GCGGGCCGGCGGGTCCCCAGCGCGCTCACCACCCCCGAGGCCCCGCAGCTGCACGCCCTGTTCGCGGCCATGCGCGAGCAGGGCATCGACACCGTGGTGATGGAGGTCTCGAGCCACGCCCTGTCCCTGGGGCGGGTCGCCGGGGTCCGCTTCGCGGTCGGTGCCTTCACGAACCTGTCCCAGGACCACCTCGACTTCCATCGCGACCTCGACGACTACTTCGGGGCGAAGGCCCGGCTCTTCGCGGCGGACTCGCCCGTGCGGGCCCGCCGTGCCGTCGTGTGCATCGACGACGAGTGGGGCGTGCGGATGGCCGGGATCGCCCGGGCCGCCCACCCTGCGGAGCCCGAGGCGGTGCGCACCGTCGCCACCACCGGAACCGCCGACTGGACGGCGACGGCGGTCCGCACCGAGCCGTCCGGCTCCCAGGTGTTCACCCTCGCCGGGCCCGACGGCACCGCACGGCGCGTCGCGGTGCGCCTGCCCGGCCACTACAACGTCGCCAACGCCGCCCTCGCCGTCGCGGTGTGCGCGGCGGTCGGGGTCGACGTCGACGCCGCGGCCGCCGGCATCGCCGACGTCGACGTACCCGGACGGGTGGAGCGGGTCGACCGCGGGCAGGGTTTCCTCGCCGTCGTCGACTATGCGCACAAGCCGGCTGCGCTCGAGGCCGTTATCGCGACGTTGCGCGGACGGGCAGCCGGCGGCCGGCTCGCCGTCGTCGTCGGTGCGGGCGGCGACCGCGACCACGGCAAGCGTCCGCTCATGGGCGACGTCGGAGCCCGTGGGGCGGACCTGCTCGTCGTCACCGACGACAACCCCCGCACCGAGGATCCGGCGGTCATCCGCGCCGCGCTGCTCGCCGGTGCCCGCGCCGTCCCCGAACAGCAGCGGGGGGAGATCCGCGAGATCGGTGACCGGGCCGCCGCCGTCGAGGCGGCCGTGCGCTGGGCACGCCCGGGCGACATCGTCCTCGTGGCAGGCAAGGGCCACGAGACCGGCCAGGAGATCCACGGGGTCAAGCACCCCTTCGACGACCGCGAAGTGCTCGCCGCGGCCATCGACCGGTTCGCCGGCGCAGGTAGCGAGCAGTACGGAGGCACCGAATGATCCCGATGACACTCGCCCGCATCGCGGAGGTGGTCGGTGGGACACTGCACGACGTCGACGACCCGGCCGTCGAGGTGACGGGCACCGTCGAGTTCGACTCCCGCAAGGTCACCCCGCGCGGGCTGTTCCTGGCGCTGCCGGGGGCCCGCTCCGACGGGCACGACCACGCCGCCGACGCCATCGCCGCCGGCGCCGCCGCGGTGCTCGCCGCCCGACCGGTGGGTGTGCCCGCCGTCGTGGTGCCGCCGGTGCCGCCGGTCGAGACCAACTCGCTGGCCTTCGAACACGACCCCGACGGCTCGGGTGCCGCCGTCCTCGCCGCGCTGGGTGCCCTCGCCCGCGCCGTGGTCGACGAGCTCACCGCCGCCGGGCTGACCGTCGTCGGCGTCACCGGATCCGCGGGCAAGACCTCCACGAAGGACCTGCTTGCCGCGGTGCTCGCGCCGCTCGGCCCGGTCGTCGCCCCTCCCGGCTCCTTCAACAACGAGCTCGGGCATCCGTGGACGGCGCTGCGCGCCACCACCGACACCCGATTCCTGGTGCTGGAGATGTCGGCCCGCGGACCCGGGCACATCGCCGCCCTCGCCACCGTCGCGCCGCCCCGCATCGGGGTGGTGCTCAACGTCGGCACCGCCCACCTGGGGGAATTCGGTTCCCAGGAGGTCATCGCCCGGACGAAGGGGGAGCTCGTCGAGGCCCTGCCGGCCGCCGAGGAGGGCGGCGTGGCGATCCTCAACGCGGACGACCCCCTGGTCGCCGCGATGGCACCGCGCACCCGCGCCCGCGTGGTGCTCGTCGGCAGCGACCCGGCCGCGCAGGTCCGGGCCACCGACGTCCACCTCGACGAGCACGCCCGTCCCACGTTCACCCTCGTCGTGCGCGACGACGGCACCGAGCGCCGCACCACGGTCACCCTCGCGGTGCACGGCGAGCACCACATCGGCAACGCCCTGGCGGCCGCGGCCGTCGCGCTCGAGTGCGGCGCCACGCCCGAGCAGGTCGCGACCGCGCTCGGCGGTGCCGGCGCGGTGTCGGCGCACCGTATGGACGTGCGCACCCGTGCCGACGGCGTCACCGTCGTCGACGACGCGTACAACGCCAACCCGGACTCGATGCGGGCGGCGCTCAAGGCGCTGGTAACCATGGCCCGCGCCGGCGACAGCCCGCGCCGGACCTGGGCGGTGCTGGGGGAGATGGGCGAACTCGGTGACGAGTCCGTCGTCGAGCACGACGCCATCGGCCGGCTCGCGGTGCGCCTGGACGTCACCCGCATCGTCGCGGTCGGCGCGACCCGCCCGGTCCGCGGTCTCTACCAGGGTGCGGTGATGGAAGGATCCTGGGGCGACGAGGCGAGCCACGTCCCCGACGCCGCCGCCGCGATCGAGCTCCTCGAGCGCGAGCTGCGGCCCGGCGACCTGGTACTGGTCAAGGCCTCGCAGTCCGTCCGGTTGTGGACGGTGGCGGAGGCGATCCTCGCAGGAACGGCGGGTACGGCAGGAACGGAAACGGAGGCCGCACGGTGAGACAGATCCTCTTCGCCGCGGGAATCGCACTGGCGGTGTCGATCCTGCTGACGCCGGTGCTGATCAAGGCATTCTCGCGGCAGGGATTCGGTCAGGAGATCCGCGTCGAAGGACCGCAGAGCCACCAGTCCAAGCGCGGCACACCGACCATGGGCGGCGTCGCGATCCTCGCCGGCCTGTGGGCCGGATACTTCGGTGCGCACGCGATCGGTCTGGCCTACGAGGGGGCGGAGGGACCGTCGGCCTCGGGTCTGCTCGTGCTGGGCCTGACCACCGCCCTCGGCGGCGTCGGCTTCCTCGACGACTTCATCAAGATCCGCAAGCAGCGCAATCTGGGCCTGAACAAGACCGCCAAACTGGTCGGTCAGCTCGTCGCCGCGGTCGCGTTCGGCATCCTCGCCCTGCAGTTCCGCAACGGCGACGGACTCACCCCGGGCAGCACCCACCTGTCCTACGTGCGCGACATCGCCACCGTCTCGATGGGCGCGGTGGTGTTCATCCTCTTCGTGTACCTGCTCGTCAGCGCGTGGTCCAACGCGGTCAACCTCACCGACGGCCTCGACGGGCTCGCCGCCGGGTCGATGAGCCTCGTGCTCGGCGCCTACGTGATCATCACGTTCTGGCAGTACCGCAACTCGTGCGTCGCCGACCCCGGCAAGGGCTGCTACGACGTGCGGGACCCGCTCGACCTGGCGCTGCTGTGCGCCGCCGGCGCCGCCGCGTGCATCGGCTTCCTGTGGTGGAACGCCGCCCCCGCGAAGATCTTCATGGGCGACACCGGCTCGCTCGCCCTCGGCGGCATGCTCGCGGGCCTGTCCGTCACCACGCGCACCGAGCTGCTCATGGTGGTCATCGGCGCCCTGTTCGTCGCCGAGGCGGCGTCCGTCGTCATCCAGGTGGCGGTGTTCCGGTCCAGCCGGCGTCGCGTGTTCCGGATGGCGCCGTTCCATCACCACTTCGAGCTCGGCGGCTGGGCGGAGACGACGGTGATCATCCGGTTCTGGTTGCTCGCCGCCATCGCGTCGGCCATCGGCATGGCCCTGTTCTACAGCGAATACCTAGCGGCGATCGGGGACTGACACCGTGACAGACGAACTGCGCCGCCAAGACCTGGACCGGCTCCGCGGCGCCCGCGTGCTCGTCGCCGGCGGCGGGATGTCCGGTCGTGCCACCCTCGCCCCCCTCAGCGACCTCGGCGCAACGGTGACCGTCACCGACCGCGACCCGCAGGCCCTCGCGCGCAGCCGTGAGCTCGGCGCCGACACCGTCGATCTCGACGACCTCGTCGCGGACGCGTCGTCGCTGCACGAGTATGCGCTGGTCGTGACGAGCCCCGGCTTCGCGCCCGACGCGCCGCTGCTCTCGCACGCCGCCGGCGCCGCCGTGCCGATCTGGGGCGACATCGAGCTGTCCTGGCGCATCGACCGCGCCGAGATCTACGGCCCGCCGCGGCGCTGGCTCGTCGTCACCGGCACCAACGGCAAGACCACGACGACGACGATGCTGCAGTCGATCCTCGAGGCCGCCGGGCTCGCGTCCGTGGCGTGCGGCAACATCGGCCTGCCGGTCCTCGACGCGCTGCGCCGCGCGGACCCCCGCGCCGACGTCCTCGCCGTGGAACTGTCGTCGTTCCAGCTGCACTGGGCGCCGTCCGTGCGGCCCGAGGCCGGCGTGATCCTCAACATCGCCGAGGACCACCTGGACTGGCACGGCGGGATGGCGGGCTACATCGACGCCAAGGCACGGGCGCTGTCCGGCACCGTGGGGGTGCTCGGCCTCGACGATCCGATCGCCGGGGGCCTGCGCGACCGGTCCCGTGCCGTCGTCACCGTCGGCTTCACGCTCGGCTACCCGCAGCCCGGTGAGCTCGGCATCAGTGGCGACGTTCTGGTCGACCGGGCCTTCGCCGACTCGGCGGTGCTCGCCTCGGTCGTCGACGTGACCCCTGCCGGGCCGGCCGGCCTGTCGGATGCGCTCGCCGCCGCCGCGCTGGCCCGCGCGATCGACGTCCCCGCCTCCGCGGTGCACGACGGTCTGCGCCGGCACCGGGTCGGTCCGCACCGCGCCGCCCCGGTCGGCACCGTCGGCGGCGTGGAGTACGTCGACGATTCGAAGGCCACCAATCCGCACGCGGCCCGCACGTCGCTGCTCGCCCACGACCGGGTGGTGTGGGTGGCCGGGGGCCTGCTCAAGGGCGCCCACGTCGACGACCTGGTGGCGGAGGTCGCACCCCGCCTCGCCGGGGTGGTGCTGCTCGGCCGCGACGCCGACCGCATCGCCGACGCGCTGGCGCGACACGCCCCCGAGGTCCCCGTGGTCCTCCTCGACACGCGCGACGATGG
>NZ_PCZU01000176.1:0-1319 GCF_002887785.1 Rhodococcus sp. ENV425 | reverse complement strand
CCCGCGGCCATGCGGGTCGCGGTGCGTGAGGCGGCGTCGCTGGCGACGGCGGGCGACACCGTGCTGCTGGCGCCGGCCGCCGCGTCGCTGGACATGTTCGCCGACTACGCGCAGCGTGGTCGCGCGTTCGCCGCCGGGGTCGAGGAGCTGCGCGGGGGCGGGACGGGGCAGTGAACGCCCCGCAGCCCGCCGACGGGACGGCGCGGAACCGGGTCGGGCTGTGGCTGGCCCGGCCGCTGGCCTCGTTCCACCTGATCGTCACGATCGCGGTGCTGCTCACCGTGCTGGGCCTGGTGATGGTCCTGTCGTCGTCGAGCGTCGAGGCCGTCGCCACCAACGGCTCGGCCTACGGCCTGTTCACCTCGCAGGCGATCTTCGCCGCTCTCGGCCTGGTCATCTTCTATTTCGCCCTGATCGTTCCGGTGCGGGTGCTGCGCCGGTTCTCGTTCCCGGCGTTCGCGGTCACCGTCGTGCTGCTGGTGCTGGTGCTCATCCCCGGCATCGGCACGCTGTCCCAGGGCACCCGGGGGTGGTTCGTCATCGCCGGCGTGTCGCTGCAGCCGTCGGAGCTGGCCAAGATCGCCATCGCCGTGTGGGGCGCGCACCTGCTGGCGTCGCGCCGCGGCGACCGCTCCAGCGCCCGCGAGATGATGGTTCCGCTGGTCCCGGCGACCCTGGTGGTGACCCTGCTGATCATCCTCCAGCCCGACCTGGGCACCACCGTCTCGCTCGCCATCATCGTCCTCGCGCTGCTCTGGTTCGCGGGTCTGCGGCTGCGGGTGTTCCTGACGATCGTCGGTACCGCCGCCGGCCTGGCGGTGCTCCTCGCGCTGACCGCCGGGTACCGGTCCGCGCGGGTGCGGGCCTTCTTCAACCCCGGCGCGGACCCGCAAGGCATCGGCTATCAGGCGCGTCAGGCGAAGTTCTCCCTGGCCGACGGCGGGTTCTGGGGCCGGGGGCTCGGGCAGAGCCGCGCCAAGTGGAGCTACCTGCCCAACGCACACAACGACTTCATCTTCGCCATCATCGGCGAGGAGCTCGGCTTCCTCGGCGGCCTGGCGGTGATCGGCCTGTTCGGTCTGTTCGCCTACGCCGGCCTGCGGATCTCGCTGCGATCGGTGGATCCGTTCCTGCGGCTGCTCACCGCCACCGCCACCACCTGGATCATCGGGCAGGCCTTCATCAACATCGGCTATGTCGTCGGGTTGCTGCCCGTCACCGGCCTGCAGCTTCCGCTCGTCTCGGCCGGCGGCACCTCCACCGCGACGACGCTGCTGATGTTCGGCCTGATCGCCAACGCGGCGCGGCACGAACCCGAG
>NZ_PCZU01000175.1:27982-37381 GCF_002887785.1 Rhodococcus sp. ENV425 | reverse complement strand
CGGCCGCCCCGAGCGACACCCCGCCCACCAGCACGGGACCGGCGGCGGCGGCGCGCTCGAGTGCATCGACGTAGCTGCCGACCACGCGGGCCGGGTCCGGGTCGACCGCGACGGTGCGTATTCCGGCAGCGGCGAGCGGACCGCCGAACGCCCGCTCCACGAAGCGGGCGTCGGAGCCCGTCCCGGGCAGGACGACGGCGACGAAAGTGCTGGCCCCGGCGTGTTCGGGGGACGTGTTCGCGGAGCGCATGGTCCGATCCTGCCGGACCCGTCCGAGCAGGTGGGAACCCGAGTGGTTGCCCTGTGCGTATAGGTCTACAGTGGCCCTCAGGAAAGCCCCATGCGCGGCCCGCGATCCGTGCCGCGCCCTTCTCAGGAGCACGCTATGGCACCCGCCGCAGCCGGTTACTTCCGCCGACTCACCCGTCGGCTCACGGAAGATCTCGAGCAACTCGACGCCGAGGAGATCGCCGAAACCGCCCAGGCGACGGGTGCCCGCCGCGCCTGCGACTGTGCGCGCGGCGAAGAGGTGACCATGTTCGGTCGTCTCCGCAGTGTCGAGGCGTGCCCGAAGGCCGCCAGCGCCGCCGTCGAGGCGGAACTGTTCGACGGCACCGAGGCCGTCAAGCTCGTATGGATCGGACGTCGCCGCATTCCGGGCATCGAGCCGGGCAAGACCCTGCTGGTGCGCGGGCGCGTCGGCGAGCGTGACGGCTCGAAGGTCATCTACAACCCGTATTACGAACTGCGCGAGCGGGCCTGACCCGAGCGCCGGTGCCCCAGCGCCCGGCGCCGCCCCGCGCCCGCGTGGGGCTGTGGCACCCTCGTAGGAGTGAGCGACAAGCAGCAGACGGTCCTGGAACAACTCGGTGGACTCAGCGGGTTGGTCTACTCGACCGTGCCCGTGCTGGTGTTCGTTCCGGTCAACAGCATCTGGGGCCTGACCGCCGCGATCTGGGCGGCCCTCGCCGTGGCCACCGTCATCCTCGTGTGGCGGCTCGTCCAGCGCACCCCCGTCCAGCCCGCGGTCTCGGGGCTCCTCGGTGTGGGCGTGTGTGCGTTCATCGCCTACCGCACCGGCGACGCCAAGGGCTACTTCCTCTTCGGCATCTACACCAGCCTGCTCTATGCCGCCGGTTTCGTCCTGTCCATTCTGGTGCGGCGGCCCCTGGTCGGCGTCATCTGGGGCATGCTCAACGGGCAGGGATCGTCCTGGCGGCGGCATCGCGTCGCTGTGCGCGCCTACGACATCGCGACCGCGGCGTGGGCGCTGGTGTTCGCGGCCCGCTACTTCGTGCAACACGAGCTGTACGACGCCGACCGGACCGGCTGGCTCGCCGTGGCCCGGATCGGTATGGGATGGCCGCTGACCGCGGTGGCGTTGCTCGTGACCTTGTGGGCGGTCCGCCGCGCCGATCGGCTGGTCGAGCCGGCGCCCGAGGCTGTCGACGAGCCCGTCGAGACCGGCCCGGGCCGGGCCGCCGAAGCCGGCCCCGACCAGGACGCGCGGTGACCTGCTAGAGGCCGATGGCCGCCCGCAGTTCCTGCTCCACCTCGGCCGCGGCGACGAACAGCAGCTCGTCGCCGCCTTCGAGCGGATCGTCGGGCTGCGGGACGATGACCCGGCCGCCGCGCAGGATCGTCACCAGGGCCGCGTCCCGGGGCAGTTGCAGCTTGCGCACCGGCTTGCCGGCCAGCACGGTGGTGTCCGGCAGCGTGATCTCGACCAGGTTCGCGCCCTTGCGCAGCGTCATCAGCCGCACCAGGTCGCCGACCGAGACGGCCTCCTCGACCAGCGACGCCAGCATGCGCGGCGTGGACACGGCGACGTCGACGCCCCAGGACTCGTCGAACAGCCACTCGTTGCGCGGATCGTTGACGCGGGCGACGACGCGGGCGACGCCGAACTCGGTGGTGGCGAGCAGGCTCAGCACCAGGTTGGCCTTGTCGTCGCCGGTGGCGGCGATCACCACGTCGTACTGCTCGAGCTGTGCGGCCTCGAGCAGGCTCAGCTCGCACGCGTCGGCGTGCACCCACTTGGCGTCGGGCACGGATTCGGGCTCGACGTGCTCGAGCTTGCGTTCGAGCAGCATCACTTCGTGGTTGTTGCGGATCAGTTCGCGCGCGATGGAGCGCCCGACGGCTCCCGCTCCCGCGATGGCCACCTTCATCGGCGTTCCTCTCGGTGATTCCGGGTCGTGTGTTGCGGCTGCGCCTGCGGGCGC
This sequence comes from Rhodococcus sp. ENV425, assembly GCF_002887785.1. NCBI lineage: Bacteria > Bacillati > Actinomycetota > Actinomycetes > Mycobacteriales > Nocardiaceae > Rhodococcus > Rhodococcus sp. ENV425. The sequence goes on along the minus strand of NZ_PCZU01000175.1, from coordinate 35,156 downwards.
GGCACGGTCAGTCGTCGGCCGCGGGGGGCTGTTCGGCGAGGGCGATCGCCTCGGCGACGGTGCCCGAGACAGCCGCGATGTAGACCTGGTCGTCCGCCTGCAGCACGGTCTTGCGGTCGGGTAGGACCCCGGTGCCGAATCGGATGATGAACGCGACCCTCGAGTGGGTCGCGGCCTCGAACTCGGTGACGTTGCGGCCGATCCAGTCCTCGTGCACCGACACCTCCGCGACGGCGACGGTGCCGGTCGGATCCCGCCACTTGGCGGTCTGGCTCTCATGGGTGAGGTTGTGCAGGAACCTGTCGGTCGTCCACGGCACCGTCGCGACGGTCGGGATCCCGAGTCGCTCGTACACCGCGGCGCGCTTGGCATCGTAGATGCGGGCGACGACGCGCTCGACGCCGAAGGTCTCCCGGGCCACACGGGCGGAGATGATGTTCGAGTTGTCCCCGGAGGAGACGGCGGCGAACGCGTCGGCCCGCTCGATGCCGGACCGCACCAGCACGTCCCGGTCGAAGCCCATGCCCACGATCGTGTGCCCGGGAAAGTCCGGACCCAGCCGCAGGAACGCGCTCGGGTCGCGGTCGATGACGGCCACCTCGTTGCCCAGCCGGACGAGCGCCGCGGCCAGGGAGGAACCCACCCGGCCACAGCCCATGACCACCACGTACACCGTTCGCTCCGTTCCGCTTCTTTCCGTGTCGCCGCGCGTCCCGATCGCGACGCGCAGAACCGAACCGTACCGCCCGCGCAGGACCGGCGTGCGGTGCCGGCCGAACGGGCTCCCCGCAGAGGTGCATTTCGGACACGGCCACGGGTGCCCGGCGGGTGGCCGGTGGGACGGCTTAGGCTTTGCGAGTGTCCAAGCTCTCGACCGCCACGAAGCGGTTGTTGTTGGGTAGGCCGTTCCGCAGCGACACGCTCGGTCACACGTTGCTACCCAAGCGAATCGCCCTGCCGGTGTTCGCATCCGACGCGTTGTCGTCGGTGGCGTACGCCCCGGAGGAGATCTTCCTCGTCCTGTCCGTCGCGGGTCTGTCGGCGTACGTGTTCACGCCGTGGATCGGCGTCGCGGTGGCGCTCGTCCTCGCCGTCGTCGTCGCCAGCTACCGGCAGAACGTGCACGCGTACCCCTCCGGCGGCGGCGACTACGAGGTTGCCACCGTGAACCTCGGTCCGACCGCGGGATTGACCGTCGGCAGCGCCCTGATGGTCGACTACGTGCTCACCGTCGCGGTGTCGATCTCCTCGGCCGCGGCGAACATCGGATCGGCGGTGCCGTTCGTGGCGCAGCACAAGGTGCTGTTCGCGATCTCCGCGATCGTCGTGCTGACCGCGGTCAACCTGCGTGGCCTGCGGGAAGCCGGCACCGCGTTCGCCGTCCCGACCTACGCCTTCATGATCGGCATGATCGTCATGCTCGGGTGGGGTCTGGTGCGCGTCTTCGTGTTCGGGGACGACGTCAAGGCCGAGTCGGCCGGGTTCGAGTTGGTCGCCGAGCAGTCAGATCTGGCCGGGATCGCGTTCGTGTTCCTGCTGGCCCGTGCGTTCTCGTCCGGGTGTGCCGCGCTGACCGGCGTCGAGGCGATCAGCAACGGGGTGCCCGCGTTCCGCAAGCCGAAGTCCCGCAACGCCGCCACGACCCTGCTCATGCTCGGCGGGATCGCGATCGTCCTGCTCCTCGGCATGATTCTGCTCGCGAACAAGCTGGGGGTGGTCATCGCCGAACATCCCGAGACCCAGTTGCGCGGTGCCCCGGAGGGCTACCAGCAGAAGACGCTCGTGGCGCAACTCGCGCACGCGGTCTTCGACGACTTCCCGCTCGGGTTCCTGCTGATCACCATCGTGACCGCGTTGATCCTGGTGCTGGCCGCCAACACGGCGTTCAACGGCTTCCCGGTGCTGGCCTCGGTGCTGGCGCAGGACCGCTACCTGCCCCGGCAGCTGCACACCCGGGGCGACCGGCTGGCGTTCAGCAACGGCATCCTGTTCCTGTCGGGCGTGGCGATCGTCTTCGTGTGGGCCTTCGATGCCGAGGTCACCAAGCTGATCCAGCTCTACATCGTCGGGGTGTTCGTCTCGTTCACCCTCAGTCAGACCGGCATGATCCGGCACTGGACGCGGCATCTGGCGTCCGAGACCGACCCCGAACAGCGGGCCCGCATGCGACGGTCGCGGATCGTCAACACGATCGGCCTGATCATGACCGCATCCGTCCTGGTGATCGTGCTGGTGACGAAGTTCGCGGCGGGCGCGTGGATCGCGATCGTGGCGATGGTCGCGATCTTCGGTGTGATGAAGGCCATCCACCGTCACTACGACAGCGTGGCCGAGGAACTGGAGAACACCGAATGGGACGGTGTGCTGCCCAGCCGCACCCATTCGATCGTGCTGGTGTCCAAGCTGCACATGCCGACCCTGCGGGCGCTGGCGTACGCGCGGGCCACCCGGCCGGACACGCTCGAGGCGGTCACCGTCAACGTCGACGAGGCCGACACGCGGATGCTGGTGCGCGAATGGGAACGCAGCGACATCACCGTCCCTCTCAAGGTCGTCGAGTCGCCGTACCGGGAGATCACCCGCCCCGTCCTCGAATACGTCCGGCGGGTGCGACGGGACTCGCCGCGCGACGTGGTGACCGTGTTCATCCCGGAGTACGTGGTGGGTCACTGGTGGGAGCAGATCCTGCACAACCAGAGCGCGCTGCGGCTGAAGAGCCGGCTGCTGTTCCAGCCCGGTGTCATGGTCACCAGCGTCCCGTGGCAGCTGAGCTCGTCGGCCCATGCCCGCGGCGAACGATTGGACTCCGCGCCGGGATCGGTGCGGCGGGGATTCGAGGAGGAGGAGCGGTGAGCATCGACTGGTCCGGCCGTCGGCTCGAGGTGACGCTGGGCAACCCGGCGCACGGGGGCTTCTGCGTCGCCCGGCACGAGGGGCGGGTCGTGTTCGTCCGGCACGGTCTGCCCGGGGAGCGCGTCGTCGCGCTGGTCACGGAGGACCGTGGCGGCTCGTTCTGTCGCGCCGACGCCGTCCACATCCTCGAAGCGTCGCCGGACCGGGTGGAGCGGGTGTGTCCCATCGCCGGTCCCGGCGGATCGGGGTGCTGCGACCTGTCCCACGCGACGGTGCCGGCCCAGCGGGCATTCGGGGCTGCGGTGGTCGCGGAGCAGTTGCGCCGTCTCGGCGGCATCGACCGCGAGGTGGTCGTCGAGGAGGTGCCGGGCGGGGCGGCGAACGGCACTCGCTGGCGCACCCGGGTGCGGCTGGCCGTCGACGCCGCCGGGCGAGCGGGGTATCGGCGCTACCGGAGCCACGAACTGGAGACCGAACTGGCGTGTCCGCAGATCGAGGCGCGCGCCTACGAGGGGCTGGCCGAGCGGGTGTGGCAGCCCGGTTCCGAGGTCCAGGTGGTCCTCGATGCGGACGGGACGCGGCACGTGGTCGAGATCGCACCGCCGCCGGTCTCCCGCACGGGACGTCGCAGTCCGGGCCGGCGGGGAGCGTCCGCCCGCCGCGCGGCGGCCGGTGCGCCCCGCGCCGAGAAGGTGATCGAGGGCTCGGGGCGGGCGGTGGAGCGGGTCGGCGGCCGGGACTGGCACCTGGCCGCGACCGGCTTCTGGCAGGCACACCGCGGCGCGGCGCAGACCTATTCGGACACCGTGGGGGAGTGGGCCGCGGCGTCGCCGGGGGCGACGGCGTGGGACCTCTACGGCGGTGTCGGGGTGTTCGCGGCCGTCCTGGCCGATCAGGTCGGCCACGGTGGCCGGGTCGAGTCGGTGGAACTGTCGCGCCGGGCGGTGCAGGACGGCGCGGAAGCGCTCTCGGATCTCGGGCAGGTGCGGTTCCATGCGGGCCGGGTGGAACGGCTGCTGCCGGATCTCCCCGCCCCGCAGGTCGTGGTGCTCGATCCGCCTCGGGCCGGCGCCGGGCGCGAGGTGGTGGCGGCCGTCGCGGCGGCCGGGCCGGAGCGCGTCGTGCACGTCGGATGCGATCCGGCGTCGTTCGGCCGGGATGTCGGCCTGTACCGGGAGCACGGGTTCGAGCTGGCCGAGCTGCGCGTCTACGCGGCGTTCCCGTCGACGCATCACGTGGAGTGCCTGGCGTTGTTCACCCGCTGAGCGGGCCGATCACGGATTCAGGGCGTCTCGCGCGTCCTCCGCGGTTGCTTGCGGCATGCAACTAAATGTATAGTTGCGTGTCGCAAGCAAATAATTTCGATTCGGAGGTGTTCCGTGGCTGTCCAGCCCGACACCGCGCACGCGCTCGTCGACGCGATCTTCCTGTTCGGTCGCACGCTGCGCACGACCCTGGCCAACTCGACGGGTGACCCGTTGCCCAACGCGCTGACCGGCGTCCTGTTCGTCCTGTGGCGAATGGGGGAGTGCCGCCCCACCGAACTCGCCGCGGAGCTGTGCATGAGTCAGTCCGCGTTGAGCCGGCAGCTGGGGGAGCTCGTCGAACGGGGGATGGTGGACCGCCACCGTGACCCGGACGACAGGCGTGCCCACCGCGTCAGCGTGTCCGAGACCGGGCAGAAAGCCCTGCGCGAGATCCGCGACCGGCGCGCCTCCCGATTGCACGAGCTGCTCGGCGGCTGGGACCAGGCGCAAGCCGAATCCGCCCTCGACGCGCTCGCGCACCTGAACCACACCCTTTCCGTACACGAACCCCCCGGAAGGAACTGCCTGTGAGTGCCGCAGCTGTCAGTCCCCCCTCCTCGGCGAGCGGACCCGGCGCCGCCGAGACCACCATGACGCACCGCGAGATCCTCGAGGCTCTCGCCGGCCTGCTCGCCGCCCTCTTCACGGCGCTGCTCAGCAGCACCATCGTGGCGGTTGCGCTCCCCACGATCATCGCGGACCTGAACGGCACCCAGACCCAGTTCGCGTGGATCATCACCACCGCGCTGCTCGCCAACGCCGCCTCGACGCCGATCTGGGGCAAGCTCGCCGACCTGTTCAACAAGAAGCTGCTGGTGCAGACGGCGATCGTCGTCTTCGTGGCCGGCTCGATCCTCGCCGGCTTCGCCACCAACGTGCCCGTCCTGCTCGCCGCCCGCGTGATCCAGGGCATCGGCATGGGCGGTCTCACCGCGCTCGTCGTCGCGGTCATCGGCAGCATCATCCCGCCCCGCGAACGCGGCCGGTACTCCGGCTACATGGGCGCGGTGATGGCCGTGTCGATGTCGGGCGGACCGATCCTCGGCGGCATCATCGTCGACAGCCCGCTCGGCTGGCGCTGGTGCTTCTTCATCTCGATCCCGATCGCCGTCGCGGCCATGCTGTTGCTGCAGCGCACCCTGCACCTCGTGACCGAACGCAAGCAGAACGTGAGCATCGACTGGCTGGGCGCCACCCTGCTGACCGCCGGTGTCAGCGTCCTGCTGATCTGGGTGTCGTTCGCCGGCAAGGCCGGCTACTACGAGTGGCTGTCGTGGGAGACCCTCGCGTACGTCGGCGCCGGCGTCGGACTGCTCGCCGCCACCGTCGTGGTCGAGTCCAAGGTCGCCGACCCGATCATCCCGCTGAAGATCGTCACCGAACGCACCACTGCGCTCGCGATCATCGCGTCCGTCGCCGTCGGCGTCGGAATGTTCGGTGCCACCGCGTTCCTCGGCCAGTACTTCCAGACGGCCCGCGGCTACAGCCCGACGGCCGCCGGCCTGCTCACCATCCCGATGGTGCTCGGCTCGCTCGTGGCCTCGGTGGTCTCCGGCCAGCTGATCACCCGCTTCGGCCGGTGGAAGCCGTTCCTGGTGCTCGGCGCCGTACTGCAGGTGATCGGTTTCGGGCTGCTCGGGTTCCTCGACCACGCCACCCCGATGTGGCTGATCGGGGTCTACATCGCGATCGTCGGCCTCGGCACCGGCATGCTCATGCAGAACCTGGTGCTCGCCGTGCAGAACACCGTCAGCGTCCGCAACATCGGAGCCGCGAGCAGCTCGGTCGCGTTCTTCCGTACCTTCGGCGGCGCGATCGGAGTGTCCGTGCTCGGATCGATCCTCGCCACACGCGTGACGACGCTGTCCGCGGACGGCTTCGCCGCCCTCGGCATCGACACCGGCTCGGCCGGCGGCGGAGGCAACCTCGACCTCGCGGCCCTGCCCGAACCGGTCGCGGAGATCATCCGCCACGCCTACGGCGACGCCACCGGCCTGCTGTTCCTCGTCGCCGCGATCATCGCGCTGGTCACCGTCGCGGCGGTCGCGTTCATCCCGAACCGCCCGCTGCGCAAGACCATCGACATCGTCACCGAGGAGAAGGTGCCCGCGCCGGCGGAGCACTGATCAGGACCGGCGGTTGTACAACCACATCGTCGCCGGCCCGAACAGCACGATCAGCGCCGCGCACCACGCGAACACGATCGCGAGGTGCGCGGCGTCCGGCGTGCCCGCCGTCAGATCCCGGATGGCGGTGACGAGCCGGCTGATGGGATTGACCGTCACGAAGCCCTGCAGCCAGCTCGGCATCGTCGCGGGGTCGACGAACACGTTCGACGCGAAGGTGAGCGGGAACAGGATGGTCATGGACACACCCATCACCGCCTGCTCGGTGCGCAGCAGCATCGCCAGCATCGTCCAGACCCACGAGAGACTGAACGCGAACAGCAGCACGAGCGCCACCGACCCGATCGTGCCGATCGGGCCGCCCGTGGGCCGGAACCCGAGCATCATCCCGAGGGCCAGCACGATCACCGACGCCAGCGTGTAGCGGGCGAGATCACCGAACAACGCGCCGACGAGGGGAGCGGGCCGCCACACCGGCATCGAGCGGAACCGGTCGAACACGCCCTTCTCGATGTCGCGGTTGAGCGTCATGCCCGTGTACATCGTGATGGTGCACACCGTCTGCACCAGGATGCCGGGGATCAGGAACTGCACGTACGCGGTGGTCGAACCGGCCAGCGCCCCGCCGAACAGGTACGTGAACAGCAGCGTGAACATCAGCGGGAAGACGGTCACGTCGAACAACTGCTCGGGAACGTGCTTGATCCGCAGCAGTGCCCGCCACCCGAACGACAGCGACGCGGCGAACGCGGACGCCGGCGTCGGACGCGGCCCGGGGACATGGAGGACGTCCACGACGGCGGCGGGGGTGCCCGCCCGTCGGTCGGCGGTCGAGGTCACGACGCGATCTCCTCGTCTTCGTCGGGAATTTCCGTGGGATGGCCGGTG
>NZ_PCZU01000175.1:24850-27904 GCF_002887785.1 Rhodococcus sp. ENV425 | reverse complement strand
CGGATCGTCCACCCGTGCGGTCAGCGCGGCCGGATCGGACGCGGCCGTCACCGCCACCCCCAGCGCGGCGCCCAGCACCGCCGCCGCCTCGTCCCGGCGCGCGGGATCGACCACCCGCACGTGCAGCGAACCCGACCCGACGGACGCCTTGAGCTCGCCCGGGGTGCCCTCGGCGATCACCCGGCCACGGTCGATGACCGCGACCCGGTCGGCGAGCTGGTCCGCCTCGTCGAGGTACTGCGTCGTCAGCAGCACCGTCGTCCCCGCGGCCACGAGCGCCCGCACGATCTCCCACACCTGGTTGCGGCTGCGCGGGTCGAGCCCCGTCGTCGGCTCGTCCAGGAAGATCAGTTCGGGGGCGACGATGATGCTCGCGGCGATGTCGAGGCGCCGCCGCATGCCCCCCGAGTACAGCTTCACCTGACGGCCCGCGGCCGGCTCCAGATCGAACGCCGCCAGCAGCTGTCCGGCCCGGGACCGGGCACCCGCCCTGGAGAAGCCCAGCAGCCGGGCGAGCAGTACCAGGTTTTCCGCGCCGGTCAGATCCTCGTCGAGCGACGCGAACTGGCCGGTGAGCGAGACCCGGCGCCGCACGAGCTCGGGCTGAAGACGCACGTCGTGCCCGAGTACGGTCGCGGTCCCGCCGTCCGGTGCGAGCAGGGTGGCCAGCATCCGGATCGTGGTCGTCTTCCCGGCGCCGTTCGGGCCGAGGACGCCGTAGACGCCGCCGGCGGGGACGGCGAGGTCGATTCCGGCCACGGCGGTCTCCGCGCCGAATCGCTTGATCAAGCCCGAGGTCTCGATGGCCAGTGCAGGGGGCATGGGTCCAGCCTCGCCCACGGTGCCGGGCCCGGCAATCGGTTTTGTCGGATTCGACCGGCCTGGGGTCGCCCCGCGCAGTGCCCACCCCCGCTCGGCGGGGCCTGGCGTGCCACACCGGCGCCACCGTGGGCGACGTCACATCATCGGCATAATGAGGTGAGGGACACGGTGTGAGACGGGGCGGCGGCACGACGAAGCGAGTCGACCACCTCCGACGCTCCGTAGACTGGGTAGAACCGCTCGCGCGGAGACGCGCGGGTCCGAGCCGGAGGGAGCAATTCCAGTTGGGTGTCCTGTCCCGCATCGAGTCGCCCGAGGACCTGCGTCGGCTCAGCCAGCCGGAGATCAGGGAACTCGCCGGGGAGATCCGGCAGTTCCTGGTCGAGAAGGTGGCGGCGACCGGGGGACACCTCGGCCCCAACCTCGGCGTCGTCGAACTGACCATCGCCATGCACCGGGTCTTCGACTCCCCCCACGACCCGATCATCTTCGACACCGGGCATCAGGCGTACGTCCACAAGATCCTGACCGGTCGTAAGGACGGCTTCGACACGCTGCGCAAGCAGGGCGGCCTGTCGGGCTACCCCTGCCGCGCCGAGAGCGAGCACGACTGGGTCGAGTCCTCGCACGCCTCGGCCGCCCTGTCCTACGCCGACGGCCTCGCCAAGGCCTACGAGCTGTCGGACCAGCAGGACCGGACCGTGGTCGCCGTGGTCGGCGACGGCGCGCTCACCGGCGGGATGTGCTGGGAGGCGCTGAACAACATCGCGGCCGGCAAGGACCGGCGGCTCGTGATCGTCGTCAACGACAACGGCCGCTCCTATGCCCCCACCATCGGCGGACTGGCCGAGCACCTCGCGGCGCTGCGGCTGCAGCCCGGCTACGAGCGTGTCCTCGACAACGGCCGCCGCTTCGTGAAGCGGCTGCCGTGGATCGGTGCGGCCGCGTACTCCGTGCTGCACGGGATGAAGGTCGGCATCAAGGACGCGGTCAGCCCGCAGGTGTTGTTCACCGACCTCGGCCTGAAGTACCTCGGACCGGTCGACGGCCACGACGAGGCCGCTCTCGAGGCCGCCCTCCGCCGCGCCAAGTCGTTCGGCGGACCGGTGATCGTGCACGCCGTCACCCGCAAGGGCGCCGGGTACGCCCCGGCCGAGAACCATGTCGCCGATCAGATGCATGCCACCGGTGTCATCGACCCGGTCACCGGCCGCGCCACCGCGGCGGCGTCGGCTCCGGACTGGACGTCGGTGTTCTCCGACGAACTGCTCGTGCAGGGCGGCCGCCGCAAGGACGTCGTGGCGATCACCGCGGCGATGCCGGGACCGACCGGGCTGTCGGCCTTCGGCGAACGCTACCCCGACCGGATGTTCGACGTCGGCATCGCCGAGCAGCACGCCGTCACCTCCGCCGCCGGCCTCGCGCTCGGCGGAATGCACCCGGTGGTCGCGGTGTACTCGACGTTCCTCAACCGCGCCTTCGACCAGTTGCTGATGGACGTGGCGCTGCTGAGGCTGCCCGTGACCGTGGTGCTCGACCGGGCCGGCATCACCGGCGCCGACGGCGCCAGCCACAACGGTATGTGGGACTTCTCCCTGCTCGGCGTGATCCCGGGGATCCGGGTGGCGTCGCCGCGCGACGGCGCGACCCTGCGCGAGGAGTTCGGCGAGGCGCTCGCCATCGCCGACGGCCCGACCGTACTGCGGTTCCCGAAGGGCGCGGTCGGCCCCGACATCCCTGCGGTGGAGCGCATCGACGGCACCGTCGACGTGCTGCGGATGCCGTCCGAGCGTCGCGGTGACGTGCTGATCGTCGCGGTCGGCGCGTTTGCGGGCCTGGCGCTCGACGCAGCGGAGCGGCTCGAGCAGCACGGCCTCACCGCCGCCGTCGTCGACCCGCGCTGGGTGCTGCCCGTCCCGGCGGCCCTCGCCCGGCTGGCGCGGGACTTCCGGCTCGTCGTCACCGTGGAGGACGGCGGCATGCACGGCGGTGTGGGTTCGGCGGTCTCGTCGGCCCTGCGGGCGGCCGGGGTCGACGTTCCCACCCGTGAACTCGGTGTGCCGCAACGGTTCCTGGATCATGCCTCACGGGAACAGATCCATCGTGAGCTGGGGCTGACCGCGCAGGACGTCGCGCGTCAGGTGACCGGCTGGGTCGTCGGGCTCGGTGCCGCGCAGAAGGCGGAGCAGGCCGTGGACGGGACCGCCGGGGAGGAGTCCGCGGGCGACGTCG
>NZ_PCZU01000175.1:16754-24816 GCF_002887785.1 Rhodococcus sp. ENV425 | reverse complement strand
CGGCCGCACGTGCGGCCGGCCCGTCGGTCGCTCAGCCGGCTTCCTCGAGGGTCCGTCCGCGTGTCTCGGGCACGAACTTGATCACCACCAGCAGAGACAGCGCGGCCATCACCGCGTAGCCGGCATAGGTGAACGACAGGTTCCAGTCCGCCAGCGCCGGGAACGTCGCGGACACGAGGAAGTTCGCGATCCAGTTGGAGGCGGTCGCGATGCCGACGGCGACGGCACGCACCCGGTTCGGGAACATCTCGCTGATGAGGACCCACACCACCGGACCCCACGACAGGGCGAAGAAGAACACGAAGGCGTTGGCCGCGAGCAGGGCGATCATGCCGTAGGTGTCGGACAGCGTCGCGACCTTCTCCCCGTCCTCGTTGACGACGAAGGTCGCCGAGTGGAAGCACACGGCGGCGGTGCCCAGCGACGCCGCCATCCCGACGGATCCGACGAGCAGGAGCGGCTTGCGGCCGATCTTGTCGATCACCGCGATGGCCACGAAGGTACCGACGATGTTGACCAGTGCGCTGACGACGCTGATGAGCAGGGACCGGTCCTCGCCGAATCCGACCGCCTGCCACAGCGTCGACGAGTAGTAGAAGATCACGTTGATGCCCACGAACTGCTGCAGCGCGGCCAGGGCGATGCCCACGTAGATCAGCGCAGCCACGCCCAGCCGCCGGGAGAACACGTCCCGCACACCCGGCCGGGCGGACTCGAGGTGCAGGGTCTCGCGGATCGTGGCGATCCGCTCGGCGACGGCGACCTCGTCGCCGCCCTCGACCGTGGCGATGATGCGGCGCGCGGCGTCCTCCCGGCCGATCCGCACCAGGTACCGCGGCGATTCGGGGATCGGGAAGGTCATGATCAGGTACAGGGTCGCGGGGACCGCGCCGAGTGCGAGCATCCACTGCCAGGCCTCGATGCCGAGCAGCTCTTCGCTGGCCCCGCCGGCGGCCGCGGCGAGGGCGTAGTTGACGAGCTGGGAGACGGCGATGCCGAGGACGATCGCGAGCTGGTACATCGAGCCGAGCCGGCCACGTATGGCGGCGGGCGAGATCTCGGCGATGTAGGCCGGGGCGATGACCGAGGCGAAGCCGACGCCCACGCCACCTATGGAGCGCCAGAACGTCAGGTCGTAGATGCTGAAGGGGAACGCCGACCCGAGTGCGCCGACAAGGAACAGGACCGCGGCGATCTGCATGACCCGGATCCGGCCCAGCCGATCGGCGATGCTGCCGGCGATCCACGCACCGAGCGCCGCGCCGACCAGCGTCAGCGACACGGACAGGCCGATGGCCCCGGCGCCGACCTCGTAGCGCTCGCGGATGGCGCCGACGGCGCCGTTGATGACGGCGGTGTCGTATCCGAACAAGAATCCGCCGAGCGCGGCCACGGCGGCGAACAGCACCGCGCGGGCCACCGTGTGCTGCTGCTCGATCCTCGAATGGGGGAGGTGGGAACTGTCGGTCACAGGCTGGACGGTACGCCTGACACCGCGTCGGGGGGGCCGCTTCGGTGGGCACCGTGGCCGGGGTGATACGCACGGACGCGCCCCAGGGCCCACGACGGTTACGCGGGTCCCGGGGCGCCGTGCGGAGCTACCGGTTCGTCAGACGCCGGCCACGCCGGGGGCGAGGAAGCGTGTGCCGTTGACGGCCTCCGAGGTGCCGGTGCGATCGAGGTACGGCGTGATGCCGCCGTTCCAGAATCCGAAGCCGCCGCCGAGGATCAGGCACAGGTCGATGTCCTCGGGGGCGGCGACGACGCCCTCCTCGAGCATGATCCGGATCTCCTCGGCGAAGGCGCGACGGGTCCGCTCGAGCACCTCCTCGGCGGTGGAGGACTTGTCGCCCTGCGGCCACAGCGCCGCGACCTCCGGGTCGACGACCTGCTTGCCGTCCGCGTACGTCCACACGCCCGGCTTGCGGGCCTCGACGAGCGCCTCGAGTCCGGGGGAGGACACGAAGCGGTCGGGGTAGGCGGCCTGCAGGGTCTCGCCGGTGTGTAGCGCGACGGCCGGGCCGACGAGTGCGAGCAGCGTGAAGGGGCTCATCGGCATGCCCAGCTCGCCGACGGCGTTGTCCGCGACCTCGAACGGGGTGCCCTCGTCCACGGCGGTCATCACCTCGCCGAGGGTGCGGGTGACGAGCCGGTTGAACACGAAGCCCGGCAGGTCCCCGCACAGCACGGCCGACTTCTTCAGCGCCTTGGCGGTGGCGAAGGCCGTCGCAAGGGTCGCGTCGTCCGTCTGCGCGCCCCTGATGATCTCGAGCAACGGGAGCACGGCGACGGGGTTGAAGAAGTGGAAGCCGACGACGCGCTCGGGGTGCTTCAGGTCCGCGGCCATCGTGGTGATCGACAGCGACGACGTGTTGGTCGCCAGGACGGTTTCCGGCGAGACGTACTGCTCGATCTCGGCGAACACCTGCTTCTTGACGTCCATGTTCTCGAACACAGCCTCGATGACGAAGTCGGTGTTCGCGAACGCGGCCTTGTCGAGGGAGCCCGACACGAGCGCCTTGAGGCGGTTCGCGGCGTCGGGCGACAGCCGGCCCTTGCCCTGCAGCTTGTCGATCTCGGTGTGCACGTAGCCCACACCCTTGTCGATGCGCTCGGAGTCGACGTCGGTGAGGATCACCGGCACCTGCAGCTGGCGCACGAACAGCAGCGCGAGCTGGCTGGCCATCAGGCCCGCCCCGACGATGCCGACGCCGGTGACCTTGCGGGCCAGGGACTTGTCCGGCGCACCGGCGGGACGCTTGGCACGCTTGTTGACCAGGTCGAAGGCGTAGAGCCCGGCCCGCAGCTCGTCGGACATCAGCAGGTCGGCCAGCGCCTCGTCCTCGGCGGCGAAGCCCTTCGACAGCGACTCGGGATCGGCGATGTCGGTGTTACGGGCCAGCTCGAGCAGCTCGACCGCCCGGGCCGCTCCGGGCGCGAAGCCGCGGGTCTTGGCCGCGACGAGCGCCTTCGCGCGGCCGAGCGCCGCGTCCCAGCCGGCGCCGCGGTCGATCTCGGGGCGGGCCGGGGTGATGTCCCCGGCGAGGACCTTCGCAGCCCAGGCGAGGGACTGCTCGAGGAAGTCGGCCGAGCCGAACACCGCGTCGGCCAGGCCGAGTTCGGCGGCCTGCTTCGCGCGGATGACCTTGCCGTTGTTGAGCGGGTTCTCGAGGATCAGCGTCACCGCGTGGTCGGGCCCGATCAGGTTCGGCAGCAGCTGGGTGCCACCCCAGCCGGGGACCAGACCCAGCATCGTCTCGGGCAGGCCGAGCGCCGGCACGTTGTCGGCGTAGGTCCGGTAGTGGCAGTGCAGCCCGACCTCGAGGCCGCCGCCGAGGGCGAGGCCGCCCACGAAGGCGAACGTCGGCACCTGCGAGTCGCGCAGGCGGCGGAACACGCGGTGGCCGAGGCGGCCCAGCTCGAGCCCCTGCTCGCGGCTGGTGATCGAGGGAACGCCCTTCAGGTCGGCGCCGGCGGCGAAGATGAACGGCTTGCCGGTGACCGCGACAGCAGCGGGGTTCGCGGCGAAGGCCTCGTCGAGGGCCTTGTCGAAGGCCTCGAGGCCGGCGGGGCCGAACGAGTTCGGCTTGGTGTGGTCGAACCCGTTGTCGAGGGTGATCAGCGCGACGGGGCCGTCGATGCCGGGCACCTCGACGAGCTTGGTGTAGGCGTTCGTGACGACCTCGTCGGCGAACAGGGACGAAAGCTCGCTCATGACTACTTGTCTCCCTCGAAGTTGGGGTTCTCCCAGATCACCGTGCCGCCCATGCCGAGGCCGATGCACATCGTGGTCAGGCCGTAGCGCACCTCGGGGTGCCGGGCGAACTGCCGGGAGAGCTGGGTCATCAGGCGCACGCCGGACGACGCGAGCGGGTGGCCGCAGGCGATGGCGCCGCCCCACTGGTTGACCCGCGGGTCGTCGTCGTCGATGCCGAAGTGTTCGAGAAACGCGAGCACCTGCACGGCGAAGGCCTCGTTGATCTCGAACAGGCCGATGTCGTCGATGGTCAGGCCGGTGCGGGCGAGAACCTTCTCGGTCGCCGGCACCGGGCCGATGCCCATCACGGCCGGGTCGACGCCCTGGAAGGCGAAGCCGACCATGCGCATGCCGATCTGCAGACCGAGTTCGCGGGCGGTGTCCTCGCCGGCGAGGAGGCAGGCCGTCGCGCCGTCGTTGAGGCCGGCGGCGTTGCCGGCGGTGATGCGGCCGGCGGGGCGGAACGGCGTCTTGAGCTTCGCGAGATCCTCGAGCGTGGTGCCCGGGCGCGGCGGCTCGTCCTCGGTGGCCAGGCCCCAGCCGGTCGCCGACCGGGTGGCGACGGGCACGAGGGTCTCGGCGATGTAGCCGGCCTTCTTCGCGGCGTCGAACTTGTTCTGGCTGGCGACGGCGTAGGCGTCGGTGCGGGCCTTGGTGATACCGGGGAACCGGTCGTGCAGGTTCTCGGCGGTGTTGCCCATCACCAGGGCGCTGGGGTCGACGAGTTTGTCGGCGAGGAACCGGGGGTTCGGATCGGCGCCCTGACCCATCGGGTGGCGGCCCATGTGCTCGACGCCGCCGGCGATCACCACGTCGTACTGACCGAAGCCGATTCCGGAGGCGGTGGTGGTGACTGCGGTCATCGCGCCGGCGCACATGCGGTCGATCGCGAAGCCCGGCACGGTCTCCGGTAGGCCGGCGAGGATCGCGGCAGTGCGGCCGATGGTCAGGCCCTGGTCGCCGGTCTGGGTGGTCGCGGCGACGGCGACCTCGTCGATGCGCGCGGGGTCGAGCTGCGGGTTGCGGCGCAGCAGCTCCCGGATGGTCTTGACGACGAGGTCGTCGGCGCGGGTCTCCGCGTAGATGCCCTTCGGGCCCGCTTTCCCGAACGGGGTGCGTACGCCGTCGACGAAGACGACATTGCGTTGAGTTGTGGTGGTTGACGCCACGCGTATTCCTCCCGATGGAGCGATGCTCGCCGACGCCGGCGAGGCCAGGGTTCCGGGAACATCCCGGCGCCGGGCAGCCCGGACGCCAGCGTGTTACCGACCAGTAACTTACCATCCGCGCCGGGCGTCACCGGAGGGGTGCGCGCGCCGGGCAGCCACCGGTCTCGCCGGCGGTCTGGGCGTCCTGCGGCGAGGCCGGTGGTCGCCGGGGTTGCGGGGCGCGCTCGTGACCATCAGGGGAACTCGCCGCGCTGGTCCCGAGTACGTTGCTCTGAACAGCGGGTATGCGGAAGCGCTCGACGCCGAGGCGGTGGCGAATGCAGGGATCGGGCGTGACGCGACCGTGGGTCCGCGGGTCGGGACGGTGGGAACGGGTCAGTCCGCGGTCAGCGCCTTCGCCAGGCGCGGCGCCGTCAGCTCCCGCTGCCAGGGCCGTGCCCCGTCGGTGGCGAACCGTTCCTCGATGTACGCGACGACGTCGGTATCCGCCGACACCCGCCACTCCCAGCACAACCGGCGCACCAGTTCGGGGCCGACGAGATTCTCCACCGGCACCTGGACCTGCTCGCTGAGCTCGGCGAGCGCGGCACGGGCCGCGGTGAGCCGCGCGGCGGCGTCGGGATCGTGCCGGGCCCAGCGGTTGGCCGGCGGCGGGCCGGTGAACGGCTGTGTAACGGGTGGCAGCTCCGATTTCGGCAGCGCCCGGGCCCGCTCGATCGCTCCCAGCCACACCCGCGACGACCGGCGCTGCCGCGGCCCCCCGAAGACCGGCAGGGCGCGCAGCTCGTCGACGGTACGGGGGGCGGCCTCGGCTGCGGCGACGATCGCGGAGTCCGGCAGCACCCGGCCCGGGGCGATGTCCCGGCGTGCCGCGAGTTCGTCTCGCGCCGTCCACAGCTCGCGCACGATCGCGAGCCGCCGCGGATCCTTGAGGGTGTGGATGCGGGAGGTGCGGCGCCAGCGGTCGGGCTTGGGGGCCGGAGGCCCGGCGCGACGGATGTGCTCGAACTCCTGCGCGGCCCACTCCGACTTGCCCTGCTGCTCGAGCTCGGCCGCCATCGCGTCCCGCAGCTCGACGAGGATCTCGACGTCGAGAGCCGCATAGTTCAGCCAGGCGTCGGGGAGCGGCCGGGTGGACCAGTCGGCCGCCCCGTGGCCCTTGCGCAGCTCGAAACCGAGGGTGCGTTCGACGATGGCGGCCAGCCCCACCCGATCGAAGCCGGCGAGACGCCCGGCCAGTTCGGTGTCGTAGAGCACCGCGGGCCGCAGGCCCAGCTCGTCGAGGCCGGGCAGGTCCTGGTCGGCGGAGTGCAGCACCCACTCGAGATCGTTGATCGCCGCCGCGAGCGGCGCGAGCGCGTCGGCCGTCGGGATCGGGTCGAGCAGCACCGTGCCGGCGCCGGCGCGACGCAGCTGCACCAGATAGGCGCGCGCGGAGTACCGGAAGCCCGAAGCCCGCTCGGCGTCGACGGCGAGCGGCCCGCTGCCCGCGGCGAGCGCTTCCGCCGCCGCGGCCACCCCGGCTGCCGTGGTGACGACCTCGGGGACGCCGTCACGCGGGGTCAGCAGCGGGACCGTCGCCCCTGCGGGCTCGTGTTCGTTGGCTACCGACATGGTTCGTGACTCTATCCGGGTGGCGGTGGTCTGGGCGTCGACCCGGTCAACCGCGCGGTCGACGTGCCGATTCCCGGTGTGACGAGTGGCACACGACCGCGCGGGCTGCTGCGCGGATTCTACGGTGCGGTGTCGAGTTCGTCGAGCGCCGAAGGGAAGGCGTCGACGAGCGCCCAGACGTCGGGAACAAGTTCGGGGCACGTGAGCACGCCGACATCGAGCGCGCCGTCCAACGACATCACGGTGATGTTGAGTCCGACCCCGTGGAAGATCGGTCCCAGCGGGTACATGGCCCGGATCCGGGCCCCGAGGAAGTACAGGGGCATCGCAGGGCCGGGCACGTTCGAGACCACCAGGTTGTGGACCACGGGGTGGCGTTCCGCGAGCCGCAGCGACGCGTACGTGCGCATCGCTGCGCCGAACACCGCGGGCGCCATGAACTGCGTCCAGTCCTGCAGCAGGCTTGCGCCCAGGGCCGAATTATGTTCTTTGGCACAGGCATTCGCATCCGCGATCGCGTGCAGTCGCTCGATCGGATCGGCGATGTGGGTGTGCAGGCTCGCGAACATCGGCGAGACCTGGTTGCGTCCGGGCCGGTCCGACTTGCCGCGCACCGACACCGGGACCATGCCGATCAGCGGGGAGTCGGGGAGCTCGTCGCGGTCGGCGAGGTAACGGCGCAGCGCACCGGCGCACACGGCCATGACCACGTCGTTGACCTTCACCCCGTGCTCGTCCTTCACGGACTTGACCCGGCCCAGGTCGAACTGCGCGAATCCGACGCTGCGGTGGCCGGTGATCGTGCCGTTGAAGGAGGTGCGCGGAGCGGTGAACGGTGCCGGCATGGCCTCGCCGCGACGGGCCCGGGTGATCCACCGGGGCACCAGCTCCACGGTCTTGGGCAGCGCCCGCACCAGCCCCAGCGGGCGGGTGGCGACGTTGAACAGGCCGCCGAGGGCGATCCCGAGCGCCGAGCCGCCGCCGGCCCCGTCGGTGACGGGCTCGGGCCGTGGCGCGTCCGGTTCGAGGCTGCACAGCTGCGCCACGAGGTCCGCGCCGGTGACGCCGTCGGCGCCGGCGTGGTGGATCTTCGTCATCACCGCGACCGATCCGTCCTCGAGGCCCTCGATCACCACCATCTCCCACAGCGGCCGGGAGCGGTCGAGCGGCTGTGCGGCGATGTGCCCGCACAGGTCCGCGAGCTCCTCCCGGCGCCCGGGCGCCGGGACCGCGACCCGGTGCAGGTGGCGGTCGAGGTCGAAGTCCGGATCGTCCACCCATACCGGATGGTCGAGGTTGAACGGGCTGTCGGCGATCTTCTGGCGGAACAACGGTACGGCCGTGAGGCGGGCCGCGAGTTCCGCGCGCAGTGCCTCGTAGCGGTACCCGTCCGGAACGGTCGTCGTGTCGAGGACGATCAGTCCGCACACGTGCAGCAGCTGCGTCGGCGTCTCGAGGTACAGGAATCCGGCGTCGAGGCCGCTGAGTCGATGCATGGCCACATTCTAGAACAGGTTCTAGT